>NZ_JARGEE010000144.1:0-20047 GCF_033794485.1 Streptomyces sp. MB09-02B | reverse complement strand
CCACCCCCGGAACACCCAAGCTCGACACCCCCGCAGTCGCCGACCTCATCTGGGAGCTGCGCCGCCTCACCGTGAGCCAGCTCCACCAGGTCACCGACACCGCGAAGGCCCTGCGGGCGCACCCGCCGGACGACTGAGCCACGTATCCGCCCACCCACGTCCCGCATGTTCCAGGCCCGGCAACCCTGGCGATCGGGCGGCCGGAGGGCCAAGACTGGCACCCATGGATGCACCGATGCGCCGCCGCACCCCGCTCCCGTACGTCGACGAGCACACGATCCTCGTCGAGGCGGATGCCGACGAGGTCTGGTGGGCCCTGGCCGAGGCGCTCGACTGGGCCTTCTCCCGCCCCGCCGCGGTCCGTTACGCCAAGCTCGTGGGCTGCGTCGATCACACCGCGTCCGGGCCCCGCCCGCCTGCCGAGGGCGAGACGACGTTCCCCGGCTTCCGCACGCTGACCGCGATCCCGGGCAGTCGGCTGACCCTCCTGGGCCGGCACCGCTTCTCCTCCTACACCCTGACCTTCCACCTCGACGCGGCAGGACCGGACCACACCCGGCTGCGCGCCGAGACCCGTGCCGCCTTCCCCGGCCCGGCCGGCGGCCTGTACCGCCTCCTCGCCCTGGGCACCGGTACGCATGCGAGGCTCACCCGCCGCCTCCTGACCACCGCCCGGCTCCAGGCCGAGCGCCCCTGGAGAAGGTCCGGCTGAGCCACGCGGGCGCGGGAACCGCGCGCCACGCCGTCCCCGAGCCCGCGTGGCGGTTCACCCGCGGCAGTGGGCGAGGCCCTCGCGCGTCGATGCGCGACAGCCGTTTACAAGCGTGGCGCCGCGCGCTAGCTTCCGAAGCAGGTGGGGTGGGAGCGCTCCCACCCCAGGGCGAGGCGGACCGGAACCCGTCACCCCCCGGATCCGCTCCCACCCGCACCACCTGTCCGCACCGTCACCCGCACATCGGCACATCTCGCACCCGCTCATCGCCACACCCCGCACCGGCACATCGGCACGCGCACGTCCCCCCACCTCCAAGCCGTACACGCAAGGAGCGCTTGTCATGCATGTGACAAATCTACGATTAAGGCTGCCCCGCCGCCACAGCGCCCTTCTCCTCGTCCTGCTGGCCCTGGTGACCACGATCCCGGCGCTCGGCCTCGTCGTCTCCGCCGGCAGCGGCAAGGCGGAGGCGCACGGCACCCCGATGAAGCCCGGCAGCCGCACGTTCCTGTGCTGGCAGGACGGGCTGACCGACACCGGGGAGATCAAACCGATCAACCCGGCCTGTCGTTCCGCGCAGCAGGTCAGCGGGACGACCCCGTTCTACAACTGGTTCTCCGTGCTCCGCTCGGACGGCGCCGGCCGGACCCGGGGCTTCGTCCCGGACGGTCAGCTGTGCAGCGGCGGCAACACCAACTTCACCGGGTTCAACACCCCCAGCGCCGACTGGCCGTTGACCCACCTCACCTCCGGCGCGACCGTCGACTTCTCGTACAACGCGTGGGCGGCGCACCCGGGTTGGTTCTACGTCTACATCACCAAGGACGGCTTCGACCCGACGAAGGCGCTCACCTGGAACGACATGGAGGCACAGCCGTTCCTGAGTGTCGACCACCCGCCGCTGAACGGCAGCCCGGGCACGGTCGAGGCCAACTACTCCTGGCGGGGCCAGCTGCCCGCGAACAAGTCGGGCCGCCACCTCATCTACATGGTCTGGCAGCGCTCGGACAGCCAGGAGACCTTCTACTCCTGCTCCGACGTCGTCTTCGACGGCGGCAACGGCGAGGTGACCGGGATCAAGGAGCCCGGCAACCCCACCGAGCCGGTGCCGGGTGAGTGCTCCGCGACCCGCCGTACGACGGGCAGTTGGAACGGCGGCTACCAGTCCGAGGTCGTCGTCAAGAACACCGGCGACGTGCCGATGCTCGGCTGGATGGTCAACTGGACGCTGCCCGCCGGGCAGAAGGTCGACAGCCTGTGGAGCGGCAGCGCGACCTACACCGGACAGAACGTGATGGTGCACAACGCGGACTGGAACGGGTCACTGGATCCAGGTGAAACCGCGAACTTCGGATATGTGGTGCAGGGGTCGGGAGGTGATCCCGCGACCACGCTGCCCTGCCGGGTGGGCTGAGCCCGGCGCGATCGGCCCGATCCGCGGCGCCGGCCCTGTGCGGGGCGGGCGCCGTGCTCGGGGCGGACCGGGTGGGCGGGCGGTGCGTGCCCACCCGGTCCGCGAGCCGCGACCCGGTACGGGGGAGACCGGGCGCGGTGGGAGTGCGGCTGTGGGGACCCCTCGCAGTAGGACAACGTTGTCGAGTGGTCTGGACAAGACTCTATCGTTCCCACGGGCAACCAAGTCAAGCCGGTTGGATCCGTCGGAAGCCGCAGGTGCCCCGCCACCTCCGGCCAGGTCAGGACAGCAGCTCCACCTCCGCGAGCGTCGCCGTGTCGTCGAGGACGAGCCGGTAGTGGTCGTACGCCTTCGGGGCCGGGACGGAGAAGGCCCGGGTCTGGCGGTCCCAGGCGAAGGACTCGCCGGAGCGTCGGTCGAGGGTCTTCCAGGTCGTCCCGTCCGTGGAGGCCTGGAGGGTCCAGCCGGCCGGGGCCTCGGCGCGGTCGGCGGAGGTCAGCGTGTACTGAACCGCCTTGGTCCGGGCGGGAGTCTGCAGCGACACTGTTCCCGCGTCGGCCTTCGTCGACGACGTGTCGTCGCACAGCTATCCCTCGCCCTCGATCGCGTCGCTGCGCGGAGAGGGCACCTTGTCGTCCCTCGTGATCGACACCGGGGCCGCGCTCTCGCCGGTGCCCAGCGGGAGGGCTCCGGACCCATGTCGAACCTCAGAACGCCCCCGCGCGAGAGGAGCGAGTGTGGCAGCGCGGTGGACGTCCATGGTTTGCCGTTGACCTTCAGACCCTGCACGTACACGTTCCTGACGCTGTTCCTCGGGGCCTCGACCACCAGGTCCCTGCCGTTCTCCAGGTGGACGGTCGCCCTGGTGAACAGGGTGGAGCCGACGGCGTACTCGCCGCTGCCCATCACCAGCGTTTCGGGAGGGACGGTGGTGATGGGCCTTGAGCTGTCCGTGGTGCGGGTGGGGTGAGGATCCGGGGCCGGGGTAGCCCTGGAAGCCGAAAGCGTGCCCGTCACTCTCGCGGGTGATGTTGGTCGAAGGTGCGCGCGGGAGGGGAACGAGATGTCTAGGTTCGTGGCATGTCTCGATTCCGGATGTATCCGTCGCCTGTGCAGGCCGAGCAGATGCTCACGCACTGCGCGCACGCCCGGTACGTCTGGAACCTTGCCGTAGAGCAGCACGCGCACTGGCGCCGGTGGCGCAGGAGGGCGCCTGGTTTCGCGGAGCAGTGCCGTCAACTCACCGAGGCCCGGCGGAAGAACGAGTGGCTGGGTTCGGGAAACGCGGATGTGCAGCAGCAGGCGTTGAAGGATTTCGCCAAGGCCAAGAACGCCAGGTTCACATCCGGGTTCGGTGAGCCGACCTGGCGGAGGAAGCATGTGCACGAGGGCTTCCGTGTCATCGGCACCGACCGCGTACCGGAGTATCACGCGGACGGGTCGCCGAAGTTCAACGCCAAGACCGGTCGGCAGGTCCTGGGCCGGTCGGTCGTGGTGCAGTAACTCAACCGGCGGTGGGCTCAGGTGAAGGTGCCCGGTTGCGGCTGGGTCCGATTCCGTCTCAGCGCTAGGGGCAAGGGTGCGAAGCTGCCCGACGCGAAGACGTTTAGGGTCACCTTCCGCAACGGGCAGTGGCACATCGCGTTCGCGGTCATCCCCGAGCCTGCCCCTACGCCCGGCACGGGCGAGGTGATCGGCATCGACCGGGGTGTCACCATCACTGCCGCCCTCTCCGACGGCCGGAAGCTGCACTGCCCCCAGCTCACCGACAAGGAACGCGCGCAGATCCGCAAGCACCAGCGGCGGGCTGCCAGAGCCCCGAAAGGCAGCGCCGCCAAGGCGGCAGAGTACGCGAAGGCCGCCCAGCTCAGGGCGCGGGAGGCGAACCGGCGCAAGGACTGGTGCGAGAAGACCAGCACCATGCTCGCCCGCTCCTATGACCTCATCCGGTTCGAGAAGCTGAACATCAAGACGATGACCCGCTCCGCGAAGGGAACCGTGGAGCGGCCCGGCAGGAACGTGGCGCAGAAGTCCGGACTGAACCGCTCGATCCTCGCCCAAGGCTGGGGCCTGCTGCGGCAGCGCACCGGGCACAAGGCCCCCGGCCGGGTCGAAGACGTTCCCGCCCCCTACACCAGCCTGCGGTGCAGTGCCTGCGGGTGGATCGACAAGAACTCGCGCAAGAGCCAAGCCGAGTTCGTCTGTTCCTCCTGCGGCTTCACCTGCAACGCGGACACCAACGCCAGTATCAACATCGCGGCAGGACAGGGCGGGATCCCCCGCCCCCGGCGGACAGCCGGTGTCGGAGGGGCGACAACGGCCACCAGCCGTTCGAGCGCCCGTGAACCTCAACCCAACCGGGTTGGAATCCCCCTTTTCTGAGAGGGGGAGGATGTCAATGGTTGACGTACAGCGCACACTCACGAGTCCGCCGTGTGACGGCCCGCGTACCGCAGGGCCCGCTTGCCGGTGAAGCCCGCGCCGGCCTTGGCGGTCGCGGATCCGTTCGGGCCCCGGTCGACCAGCGACAGCATCTCCTTCGGTGCGGGCGCCTGCCCGCCGCCCGTGGAGAGCTGCACATCGGCGAGCTGGGTGATCATCGAGGCGCCGTTGTTCCGGGTGATGTCGAGCCGGAAGTGCCGGTACCCGGCCACCGCGTCGCCGGGGATGTCGTACGACTTCGTCTGGAACCGTTCGGCGAAGCTCTCGCCGGTGCGGGTGTCGAGGGTCTTCCACTCCTTGCCGTCCGTGGACCCCTCGAGTGTCCAGTCCCTCGGGTCGCGGGTCTCGAAGTCGTTCGCCGACGTGAGCGCGTAGGTCACCACCTCGGCCGGTTCCGCGAGGTCGAACTCGACCCAGCCGGTGGGCTGGAAGGTGAGCCACTTGGTGCCGGACTCGCCGTCGACGAGGTTCTCCTTCACCTCACCGCCGTCGGTGTTCTCGCCGCCGGCCCGGACCTCGGTGACCCGGTCGGTGATGTTGCCCGGGATGCCGGTGGTGTAGCCGCCGTCGACGCCCGAGGCCCGCGGGGAGCCGTCCGGTGCGGTGTCGACCGTGCTGACCCAGTCCGGCGCAGGGTCGTCCGGTTCGAACGAGGAGTTGAACTCCCGGGCACCGGCCGCCGGTCGGTCCGGTAACGCGACGGCCGCGCCCTGCGAGGCCATCACCAGAGCGAACGCGACGGCGCCGAACACCGCCGTGGAACTCCGTCTGTGCCGCATCAGCAGCACCCTCCCTACGTCCAGCAGACTGTTTCCGATCAAGAAGTGATCGAAAGAGGACAACGTTGTCGACCGTGTAACGCGGGGACCAGTAGGGGTTGCAGTGGCGAGTGATGTCAAGGGTGTTGGTTGTGCCATCCGGGCCGAATGGCGGGGATTTTCCGGTCAGGTGGCGCAAGGTCGCTCATATTTCCGAGAGGTCTCAACTCGGAAAAGACCGAAGGTGAACCTTGCATTCGATCTTGCCCCTCTGACGGGAAGTGGACTATACCTGTCGGCGTCCGCATAGTGGTCGCACAACCGTGGACGGCACTACCTGGGGGGAATTACCGGTGGTCGCGGACGTGTCCGCGCGCCGACCGCCGTCCTCCCCCTGTTGAATCCTCACGCACGACCCCAGCTTGAACCGACCGCGGTGCCGGGAGGATCCGGTTCACCGCCTGAGTCCTGGAGAAGGCGAGGACTTGAGCATGGGATCCACTACCGCCGAGCACGACCACGGCCCCGAGGGCGTCGGCACCACCCGCACCGAAGGCGTCGGCACCGCCCGCACCGAAGGCGTCGGCCGCCGCGACCTGATCAAGCGTTCTGCCGCGCTGGGCCTGATCACCGTCCCCACGATGAGCTTCCTGTCCGCGTGTGCCAGCAGTGGCGGGGGCGGCGAGGAGAAGGCCGAGGCGGGGGAGAAGACCGAGAAGAACCCCCTCGCCGTCAATGACACCGCGCAGATGGAGTTCGTCCTCTTCGACGGCGGCTTCGGCAAGGAGTACGCCGAGGACGCCGTGAAGATCTACGAGAAGAACTTCCCCAAGGCGAGCGTGAAGTTCTCCGCCACCCAGAAGATCCAGTCCACGCTCCAACCCCGTTTCAACCAGGGCACCCCGCCGGACCTGATCGACAACTCGGGCGCCGAGCAGATGGACATGGGCGTCCTGGTCGGCAAGAACCAGCTCGCCGACCTCACCCCGCTGCTCGACGCCCCGTCCTACGACGACCCGGACAAGAAGGTCCGTGACACCCTGCGCCCGGGGATCGTGGAGATGGGCCAGTTCGACGGCGACCCCGTCTGGATCATGTACTACGCCTACACCGTGTACGGCGTCTGGTACTCCCAGAAGGCCCTGGACTCGCTCGACGAGCAGTACCCGGAGACCTGGGACCAGATGCTCGCCGTCTGCGAGAAGGCCAAGAAGAAGGACATGGCCGGCTGGACGTACGCGGGCAAGTACCCGTACTACATCCCCTTCTCCCTCTATCCGATGATCGGCAAGGTGGGCGGCCGGGAGGTCCTCGACGCCATCGACAACCTGGAGCCGAACGCCTGGAAGCACCCCGCGGTCAAGGCCTGCTTCGACGCCTACTACGAGCTCTACGCCAAGGGCTACATCCTCAAGGGCACCCCGGGCCTGGACCACATCCAGTCGCAGACCGCCTGGGCCCAGGGCAAGGCGCTGTTCATCCCGAACGGCTCCTGGGTGGAGAACGAGTCGGCGAACGTCATCCCCGAGGACTTCGACCTCGCCGTCTCCGCACCCACCGGGATCGACAGCTCGGACAAGATGCCCTTCGGCACCATCTGGGCCTCCGGCGGCGAGCCCTTCATCGTCCCGGCCAAGGCGAAGAACGGGGCCGGCGGGATGGAGCAACTGCGCATCATGCTCAGCGAGGTGTCGTCCAAGAACTTCACCAGCAAGGTCAAGTCGCTGACCGCGTACAACGGCGGCACCGACGGCATCACCCTCACCCCCGGGCTGAAGTCCGGGGTCGCGGCTCTGGAGCTGGCCGGTGAGAACGTGGTGAACCCGCGCATCCAGGACTGGTACGTGCAGTTGCAGAAGGAACAGATCGGTGTGGCGGGTCTCGGGGAGATGATGGCCGGCCGGCTCACCCCGGCCGAGGCCATCAAGAAGATCCAGGGCTTCGCCGACGCGGCGGCCAAGGACTCGTCGATCAAGCACTACAAGCACCAGTGATCCGTCGTCACCAGGGCCCGTCCGGGGCGCACCGCCCGGACGGGCCCTGGCGGCCGGATCCGCGCGCAGATCGGGGTCGGTGGTAATGCAGCACGGCAAGTACCGGTTCATCGTGGGGTTCTTGGCGGTACCCCTCGGGATTTATGCCCTTTTCGTCGTCTGGCCGTTCATCCAGTCCATCTATTACTCGTTCACGGACTGGACCGGGCTCAGTCCCGAATTCAAGATGGTCGGGTTCGCCAATTACGAGCGGATGCTCGACGACGCGATCTTCTGGAAGTCTTTGCAGCACAGTCTGCTGTTCGCGCTGGTGCTGCCGGTGGTGACGATCGGGCTCGCGCTGTTCTTCGCCTTCATGATCAATGTGGGGGGACGTCACCGCAGGGGCGGACCGGTCGTCACCGGAGTCCGCGGCTCCTCCTTCTACAAGATCGTCTATTTCTTTCCGCAGGTGCTCTCGATCGCGATCGTGGCGCTGTTGTTCGCCTTCGCGTACAATCCGGACAGTGGCGCGATCAACTCGGTCCTGCGCGGCATCGGCCTCGACAGCGTCCAGCCGCTGTGGCTGGGCGATCCGGATCTAGCCCTGTGGGCCGTGATGGCGGTGCTCGTCTGGTCCACGGTCGGTTTCTTCGTGGTCCTCTTCTCGGCGGGCATGGCGTCCATCCCGACGGAGATGTACGAGGCGGCGCTGCTCGACGGGGCGAACCGCTTCACCACGTTCTTCCGGGTCACCCTGCCCCTGCTGTGGGACACGGTGCAGTCGGGCTGGATCTACGTGGGCATCCTCGCGCTCGGCGCCGAGGCGTTCGCGGTCGTGCAGATCATGACGACCGGGCCCGGCGGCCCGGACTACTCGACCACCGTCATGGTCCTCTACGTGTACCAGAAGGCGTTCCGCGACGGGCAGGCCGCCTACGCCACCACGATCGGCGTCGCCCTGCTCGTCGTCACGCTGGCCTTCGCCGCCGTCGTGATGCGGCTGGGCCGACGCGAGCGGCTGGAGTACTGAGCTGTTGACTTCATCCCCCTCGTGAACGAGGGGGATTCCTACGGCTCGCGCCGTGGGGGTTTCTGCTTCACCGCCGACTGCCCCGTCCGGGAGGACTCCCGTTGAGGTCTTACACCGGCTCCACAGACAGACACCGCCAGCCCGGCGGCCAGAAGGTTCTTCGCCGCGTTCACGTCCCGGTCATGGACCGTGCCGCACTCACACGTCCACATGCGGACGTTGAGCGGCAGCTTCGCCCGGATCGTGCCGCAGGCGCCGCACAGTTTCGAGCTGGGGAACCAGCGGTCGACGACCACGAGTTCCCGCCCGTACCAGGCGGTTTTGTATTCCAGCATCATCCGCATGTCGCTCCACGCCGCGTCGGAGATGGCGCGGGCGAGCTTGTGGTTTCTGACCATGTTGCGGACGGTGAGGTCCTCGATCACGACCGTTTGGTTCTCACGGACGAGTCGGGTGGTCAGCTTGTGGAGGAAGTCCCGGCGCCGGTCGGCGATCCGGGCGTGGACGCGGGCGACCTTCCGGCGGGCCTTGGCCCGGTTGGCGCCGTCGCCTTTGGCCTTGCGGGACAGTTCCCGCTGGGCTTTGGCGAGCCGGGCCCGGTCCTTGCGCTCGTGCTTGGGGTTGGCGATCTTCTCCCCGGTGGAGAGCGTCACCAGGGACGTGATCCCCAGGTCGATGCCGACCGCGTTCGTGGTGGGCGGGGCCGGGGTGATCGCATCGTCGCAGAGCATCGAGACGAACCAGCGTCCGGCCGCGTCCTGGGACACGGTCACCGTGGAAGGTGTTGCGCCCTCCGGGAGCGGCCTCGACCACACGATGTCCAGCGGCTCGGCCATCTTGGCGAGGGTCAGCTTGCCCTCGCGGAAGCGGAAACCGCTGGTGGTGTACTCCGCGCTCTTGCGGGACTTCTTCCGCGACTTGAAGCGCGGGTACTTCGCGCGCTTGCCGAAGAAGTTCGTGAACGCCACCTGCAAGTGCCGCAGCGCCTGCTGGAGCGGAACCGACGACACCTCGCCCAGGTAGGCCAGTTCCCCGGTCTTCTTCCACGCGGTCAGCATCGCGGAGGTCTGGTTGTAGTTGACCCGCTCCTGCCGCGTCCACGCTTGCGTACGGGCATCGAGCGCCATGTTGTAGACCTTCCGCACGCATCCGAAGGTGCGCGACAGCTCAGCTGCCTGCGCGTCCGTCGGATAGCAGCGGTACTTGAACGCCCGCTTCACACGGTTCGTGGTCACGCTCACAAACTAGTGCCACTACTGGTAAGTCCAAATCTGCACGTCAGCGCACTGTGGTGCGCCCTGGCGGCGAATCCCGCTCCCTGCCCTGCTCCGCAGGAGTCCGATTCCTCCCCGGCCTGAAGTGAAGGCCGGGGTTTCCTCGGAGGTATCCGATGAAGACGACCGACACCCCCGCCCCCGTACCGGCCGAGTCCGGTGCTCCCGTCGCCAAGATCGACCGCCCGGCCGGACCGCGCCGGGAGGAGAAGAAGGAGGGCGTCACCCTCAACGTCTTCTCGCACGCGATCCTGATCATCTGGGCGATCATGGTCGTGATGCCGTTGCTGTGGGCGGTGATGACGTCCTTCAAGGACGACCGCTCGATCTTCGCGTCGCCCTGGGCGCTGCCGGACAGGTTGCACTTCGACAACTGGTCGCGGGCCTGGACCGAGGCCAACATGAGCGACTACTTCCTCAACACCGTTCTGGTGGTGGGGGGTTCGCTGATCGGCACGCTGGTGCTCGGGTCGATGGCGGCGTACGTGCTGGCCCGCTTCGAGTTCCCGGGCAACCGGTTCATCTACTTCCTGTTCATCGGCGGCATGAGCTTCCCGATCATGCTGGCGCTGGTGCCGCTGTTCTACGTCGTGAACAACATGGGCCTGCTGAACACGATCCACGGGCTGATCCTGGTCTACATCGCGTACTCGCTGCCCTTCACGGTCTTCTTCCTGACCGCGTTCTTCCGCACCCTGCCGACGTCGGTGGCGGAGGCTGCCTTCGTGGACGGCGCCTCGCACACCAGGACGTTCTTCCAGATCATGATGCCGATGGCCAAGCCCGGTCTGATCAGCGTCGGCATCTTCAACTTCCTCGGCCAGTGGAACCAGTACATGCTTCCCACGGTCCTGAACACCGACCCGGACAAGCGGGTCCTCACCCAGGGCCTGGTCCAGCTGGCCGTCAGCCAGGGGTACAAGGGCGACTGGTCGGGCCTCTTCGCCGGCCTGGTGATGGCGATGCTGCCGGTGCTGGCCGCGTACATCGTGTTCCAGCGGCAGGTGGTGCAGGGACTGACCGCGGGGGCGCTCAAGTAACGAAGCGTGCGGTCCATCGCGACGACCTGCTCCCGGGACCCCTGCGAGTAGCCGGTCCCAGGACCCCAAGTAGCCGCAGAGTGACATTTAGTGGTCAGTCGGCGACCCCAGTTTCCCTCAAGGACTTGACTGCGGTAACCCGTTCAGCGGAGCTTGGAGTTCACAACTTGTAAGTGACCCGGGTTTCATGGCTGTGACCTGGGTCACCCGGGCGGCGTGCGGGCCGCCCGGTCTGGGACGGGAGTGGATGAGTCGATGGAGACTCCGGGGTCGCAGTCGTCGCTGCACCGAGCAAATCTCGAGCGCGTCGTACGGGCGGTGCGTCTCGCCGGGTCGCTCACGCAGGCGGAGATCGCCAGGACCACCGGCCTGTCCGCGGCCACGGTCTCCAACATCGTGCGCGAGCTCAAGGACGGTGGAACCGTCGAGGTCACGCCCACTTCGGCGGGTGGCCGCCGGGCGCGCGCGGTCTCGCTGAGCGGGGACGCCGGCATTGTGATCGGCGTGGACTTCGGGCACACGCATTTGCGCGTCGCGATCGGGAATCTCGCCCATCAGGTGCTCGCCGAGGAGGCCGAGCCGCTTGATGTGGACGCCTCCTCGACCCAGGGTTTCGACCGGGCCGAGCAGCTTGTCACCCGGTTGATCGAGGCCACAGGGGTGGATCGTACGAAGATCGCGGGTGTGGGCCTCGGGGTGCCCGGCCCGATCGACGTGGAGTCCGGGACGCTCGGCTCCACCGCGATCCTGCCGGGCTGGACCGGCACCAAGCCCGCCGCCGAGATGCAGGACCGCCTCGGCGTCGCCGTGCACGTGGACAACGACGCCAATCTCGGCGCCCTCGGTGAGCTGGTCTGGGGCAGCGGCCGGGGGGTGCGGGACCTGGCGTACATCAAGGTCTCCAGCGGCGTCGGGGCCGGACTGGTGATCGATGGCAAGATCTACAGGGGCCCGGGTGGCACAGCGGGAGAAATCGGGCATATTACTCTTGATGAATCCGGCCCGGTCTGCCGCTGCGGCAACCGCGGCTGTCTGGAGACCTTCGCCGCCGCGCGCTATGTGCTGCCGCTCCTCCAGTCCAGCCACGGCACCGATCTGACCATGGAAGGAGTCGTGCGGCTGGCGAGGGACGGGGACCCGGGCTGTCGTCGGGTGATCGCCGACGTCGGCCGACACATCGGAAGTGGAGTCGCCAATCTCTGCAATCTGTTGAACCCGAGCCGCGTGGTCCTCGGTGGTGATCTCGCCGAGGCCGGAGAGCTGGTTCTCGGACCCATAAGGGAGTCGGTCGGCCGGTACGCGATCCCGAGTGCCGCACGTCAACTCTCGGTGCTGCCAGGGGCACTTGGCGGCCGCGCGGAGGTCCTCGGGGCCCTGGCGCTGGCCCTCAGCGAGATGGGTGATTCGACCCTTTTGGACGGGACCCTCACCGCGGCAACCCCTGTCTTCACTTAGAGAACGAAACACGCCGTTGCCAAGCCGTTAAGGATTTACTTCTTGACGTCGCACGTGTGGCCGAGTTGACTTCCAGCCACCTCGGCCGCAGTGCTGCGGCCCGTGTCAGGGAGGCACAACCCAAAATGAACGCAACGATGCGTAGAGTCGTGATCGGCGCCACCGCGGTTTCGCTGGCGCTCTCCGTGGCCGCCTGTGGCAAGGCCGGCGACGACAACGACTCGGACAGCGGCAGCACCGGTGGAGGCGACAGCAAGACGATCGGTCTGCTCCTGCCCGACAACGTCACCGCGCGCTACGAGAAGTTCGACCGTCCGTACTTCGAGGACAAGGTCAAGGAACTCTGCGAAGACTGCAAGGTCGAGTACGCGAACGCTGCCGCCGACCCCACCAAGCAGGCTCAGCAGATGAGCACCATGGTGACCAAGGGTGTCAAGGTCATCGTCGTCTCCGCCCAGGACTCCGCCGCCATCAAGTCCTCCATCCAGTCCGCGGTGGACAAGGGCGTCAAGGTCGTCGCCTACGACCGTCTCGCGCAGGGCCCGGTCTCGGCCTACGTCTCCTTCGACAACGTCAAGGTCGGCGAGCTGCAGGGCGAGGCCCTCATCGCCGCGCTCGGCGACAAGGCGACCCCGAAGGCCAAGGTCGTCATGATCAACGGCGACGACGCGGACCCGAACGCCGGTCAGTTCAAGGAGGGCGCGCACAAGGCCCTCGACGGCAAGGTCGACATCGCCTACGAGCAGTCCGGCCTCTGGAAGGACACCGTCGCCGCCCAGAAGATGTCCGCGGCCATCACCCAGCTGGGTGCCAAGAACATCGCCGGCGTCTACGCCGCCAACGACGGCATGGCCGGTGGCATCGCCAACACCCTCAAGGGTGCGAAGATCAGCGGCATTCCGCTGACCGGCCAGGACGCCGAACTCGCGGCCATCCAGCGGATCGTCGCCGGCACGCAGTCCTCCACGGTCTACAAGGCCTACAAGCCGGAGGCCGACACGGCCGCCGAGCTCGCGGTCAACCTGCTGGAGGACAAGGACATCAAGTCCCTGGCCGACACCGAGGTGACCAGCGGGTCCGGCGACAAGGTCCCGGCGAAGCTGCTGACCCCGGTCTCCGTGACCAAGGACAACATCAACGACACGGTGGTCAAGGACGGCCTCTACAAGGTCACCGACATCTGCACCCCCGAGTTCGCCAAGGCATGCAAGGAGGCCGGCCTCGAGTAGTCGCTCGGGCCCGAGACCGCCGGGGGTCGTCAGAGGGACGACCCCCGCGGTCCCGTAGAACCTGTCCGACGCCCGCCCCGACTTCAGACCCCGCTTCCGGGGCGGGCGTCGGACGGAACCGCTGCCGAGAGGGCAGCGGCCACAGACATGTTCACCTTGTAAGCCGTGTGCGACGGCCCCCACCCCCGGGGCCGGCACATTCCTCCGCGCCTGGTCTCAAGCGCGGCATCCCCGCCGGTCAGGCGGCGAAGGAGATGGTTCACGTGTCCGCTACGCCCGTGCTGGCGTTGCGCGGAGTCTCCAAGCGATTCGGTGCGGTGCAGGCACTCACCGACGTCGAGCTGGAGGTCCACGCCGGTGAAGTGGTCGCCCTGGTGGGCGACAACGGCGCCGGAAAGTCCACCCTGGTCAAGACCATCGCGGGTGTCCACCCCATCGATGAGGGCGTCATCGAGTGGCAGGGCGACCCGGTCAAGATCAACAAGCCGCACGACGCCCAGGGCCTCGGTGTCGCGACGGTCTACCAGGACCTCGCGCTCTGCGACAACCTCGACGTCGTCGGCAACCTCTACCTCGGTCGCGAACTGCTGCACCGGGGCGTCATCGACGAGGTGACGATGGAGAAGAACTCCCGGGAGCTGCTGTCCACGCTCTCCATCCGGATCCCGAGCGTACGGATCCCGATCGCGAGCCTCTCCGGCGGTCAGCGCCAGGTCGTCGCCATCGCCCGTGCCCTCATCGGTGACCCCAAGCTCGTCATCCTGGACGAGCCCACCGCCGCCCTCGGTGTCGAGCAGACCGCTCAGGTCCTCGACCTGGTCGAGCGGCTGCGCGAGCGCAACCTCGCCGTCATCCTCATCAGCCACAACATGGCCGACGTGAAGGCGGTCGCGGACACCGTGGCCGTCCTGCGGCTGGGCAAGAACAACGGCTCCTTCTCCGTGAAGGACACCAGTCACGAAGAGATCATCGCCGCGATCACGGGTGCCACGGACAACGCCGTGACCCGTCGCGCGGGGCGGCGCACCACGGAGGCGGCAAAGTGAGCGACACGTCCAAGACCGTGAAGAGCGATTCCGCGACGGGCACCGGGGCGGGCGGCCAGACCACGGTCGCGCCCGCCGACGACCCCACGGCCGCGCCCGTCACCGTCGTCGACCCGCGTCTGCTGGTCCGTGAAGAGGGCCTCAAGGGCTACGTCACCGAGTTCAAGCGCAAGGTGAAGGGCGGCGAGCTGGGCTCGCTGCCGGTGGTCATCGGCCTGATCGTCATCTGGACGATCTTCCAGCTCCAGAACGATCGTTTCCTCAGCGCCGACAACCTCTCGAACATCAGCTACTTCCTCTCGGCCACCGGCATGCTCGCCATCGGCCTGGTGTTCGTGCTGCTGCTCGGTGAGATCGACCTGTCGGTGGGCTCGGTCAGCGGTCTGGCCTCCACCGTGTTCGCCGTGTTCGTGGTCACCAACGGGATGAACGCCTGGTTGGCGCTGGTCCTCGCGGTGCTCACCGGTATCGCCATCGGAGCGCTGCAGGGCTGGTTCTTCGCCAAGATCGGCGTACCCGCGTTCGTCGTCACCCTGGCCGGTTTCCTCGGCTGGAACGGCGTGATGCTGTGGCTGCTGGGCGAGAGCGGCACGATCAACATCCCGTCCGACGAGGGCCCGATCCGCCTGCTCGGCCAGAGCTCCTTCTTCATGGACCAGGCCATCATCGGCGCCTGGCTGCTGGCCGGTCTCGCCGTCGTCCTCTCCCTCGTCGGCAACCTCAACGAGCAGCGCCGTCGCCGGACCGCGGGCGTCCCGTACCGGGCGACCAGCGAGATCCTGCTGCGCGTCGGCGCGCTCGCCCTCGCCGCCTTCGCCGCCGCTGCCGTGCTCAACAACGCGTCCGGTGTCTCCAACGCGCTGGTGATCTTCCTCGCGGCGCTGGTGATCGTGGACTTCGTGCTGCGGCGCACGACGTACGGCCGCAAGGTGTTCGCGGTCGGCGGTGGCATCGAGGCCGCCCGCCGCGCCGGTATCAACGTGCCGATGATCCGGATCACCGTGTTCGCCATCTCCGGTGGCTTCGCGGCGATCGGCGGCATGTTCTTCGCCGGTCAGACCGCGAGTGCGACGCTGTCAGCCGGTGGTGGCAACATTCTGATGCTCGCGATCGCCGCGGCCGTCATCGGCGGCACCAGCCTCTTCGGCGGGCGGGGGTCGGTGTGGTCGGCGCTGTTGGGCATGCTCGTCATCCAGTCGATCCAGACGGGTCTGGACCTGCTGAACATGAACCAGTCGATCCAGTACATGATCACGGGTGCGGTGCTGCTGGGCGCGGTCGTCATCGACTCCGTCAGCCGTCGGAGCCAGAAGGCGGCGGGTCGCGCCTAGACGCCGTCGGGGCGGGGGCGTTCCGCGGGTGCCGGTCCGTTCCGGCTGGTCGCGCGGTTCCCCGCGCCCCTGCGGGGCGCTCATGTGCCCGGTGCCTTCAAGGCACCGGGCACTTCCGCTTGTTGTCGGACGTTTCGTACGGGTACGTCTGCGCAGGATGGTTTACGGCCGTTCGCGTGACACGGGACCCGACCGCCCGGCGGTCGGCCCGGTGCGCGGAAGATTAGACTTCGTCGAGCCCGGTAACGCTCGAACAGCACTATCGCAAGGAGGCACGGGTGCCGCTGCTGACCCGCATCAGGGGACCGCGCGATCTGGACCGGCTCAGCCTGGAGGAGTTGGACCAGCTGGCGGAGGAGATCCGGACCTTCCTCGTGGAGGCGGTGTCGAAGACCGGCGGTCACCTCGGCCCGAACCTCGGCGTGGTCGAGCTCACCATCGCCCTGCACCGGGTCTTCGACTCGCCCAAGGACAAGGTGCTGTGGGACACGGGGCACCAGTCCTACGTCCACAAGCTGCTGACCGGCCGCCAGGACTTCTCCAGGCTGAAGATGAAGGGCGGCCTGTCCGGCTACCCCTCGCAAGGGGAGTCCGAGCACGACGTCATCGAGAACAGCCACGCCTCCACCGTCCTGGGCTGGGCCGACGGCCTCGCGAAGGCCAACGAGGTGCTGAAACGCGACGACCACGTGGTCGCGGTCATCGGCGACGGCGCGCTGACCGGCGGTATGGCCTGGGAGGCGCTCAACAACATCGCCGACGCCAAGGACCGCCCCCTGGTCATCGTCGTCAACGACAACGAGCGCTCGTACGCGCCGACCATCGGCGGCCTGGCCAACCACCTGGCCACGCTGCGGACGACGGACGGCTACGAGCGCTTCCTCGCCCGTGGCAAGGACCTGCTGGAGCGCACCCCGGTCGTCGGCCGGCCGCTCTACGAGACGCTGCACGGTGCCAAGAAGGGGCTGAAGGACTTCATCGCCCCGCAGGGCATGTTCGAGGACCTCGGCCTGAAGTACGTCGGCCCGATCGACGGCCACGACATCGAGGCCCTGGAGTCCGCGCTGTCCCGCGCCAAGCGGTTCGGCGGGCCGGTCATCGTGCACTGCCTCACCGAGAAGGGTCGCGGCTACCAGCCCGCCCTCCAGGACGAGGCCGACCGCTTCCACGCCGTCGGCAAGATCCACCCGGACACCGGTCTGCCCATCGCCTCCTCCGGCGCCGACTGGACCTCCGTCTTCGGCGAGGAGATGGTCAAGCTCGGCAAGGAGCGCGAGGACATCGTCGCCATCACGGCGGCCATGCTCCAGCCGGTCGGCCTCGACAAGTTCGCCAAGGCCTTCCCCGAGCGCGTGTACGACGTCGGCATCGCCGAGCAGCACGGCGCGGTCTCGGCGGCGGGCCTCGCCACCGGCGGCCTGCACCCCGTCTTCGCGGTGTACGCCACCTTCCTCAACCGGGCCTTCGACCAGGTCCTGATGGACGTCGCCCTCCACAAGTGCGGTGTGACGTTCGTCCTGGACCGGGCCGGCGTCACCGGCACCGACGGCGCCTCCCACAACGGCATGTGGGACATGTCGATCCTCCAGGTCGTCCCGGGGCTCAGGCTCGCCGCGCCGCGTGACGCCGACCAGGTCCGCGCCCAGCTGCGCGAGGCCGTCGAGGTCACCGACGCGCCGACCGTGGTGCGCTTCTCCAAGGGCGCCGTCGGCCCCGCCGTGCCCGCCCTGCGCCGTGTCGGCGGCATGGACGTGCTGCGCGAGCCTGGCACCGACACCCCCGACGTGCTCCTCGTCTCCGTCGGCGCCCTCGCGCCGATGTGCCTGGAGATCGCCGGCCTGCTCGACAAGCAGGGCATCACCACGACCGTCGTCGACCCGCGCTGGGTCAAGCCGGTCGACGAGCACATGGCGCCGCTCGCCGACAAGCACCGTGTGGTCGTCACCGTCGAGGACAACTCCCGCGTCGGCGGCGTCGGCTCGGCCGTCGCCCAGGCGCTGCGCGACGCAGGCGTGGACATCCCGCTGCGCGACTTCGGCATCCCGCCGCGCTTCCTCGACCACGCCACCCGCGCCGAGGTCCTGGCCGAGATCGGGCTCACCGCGCCCGACATCGCCCGCCAGGTCACCGGACTGGTCTCCAAGCTCGACGGCCGCCTCGACGCGCCCGCCGAGGCGGAACCCGCGCGTGACTGACGCACCCGCGCGCGACTGACGTACCCGCGCGCGACTGACGTACCCGCGCGCGACTGACGTACCCGCTTGGGCCGCTCGGGCCGGTTTCACCATCCTTTACGGTGGTGAGACCGGCCCATTCGCGTGAAACCGCTCGCGCCGGGGCATACGGTCCCCCAGCTCTCGGCTTCGCTCGACCCGGGGGGACCCCCATCGCCCCCTCTCGATCATGTCGAGGACGACAAGCGTGGGAGGTACGCCCGTGAGCAGCACACTCTTCCGGACCAAGAAGGTCGAGCAGTCCATCCTCGATACCGAGGAGCCAGAGCACGCGCTCAAGAAATCCTTGTCCGCGCTGGATCTGACGGTCTTCGGCGTCGGCGTCATCATCGGCACCGGCATCTTCGTCCTCACCGGCACGGTGGCCAAGAACAACGCCGGTCCCGCCGTCGCCCTGGCCTTCGTCGTGGCCGGCGTCGTCTGCGCCCTCGCCGCCCTCTGCTACGCGGAGTTCGCGTCCACGGTCCCGGTCGCCGGTTCCGCGTACACCTTCTCGTACGCCTCCCTCGGGGAACTGCCAGCCTGGATCATCGGCTGGGACCTGGTCCTCGAGTTCGCGCTGGGGACGGCGGTGGTGGCCGTCGGCTGGTCCGGCTACATCCACTCGCTGATGGACAACGCGGGCTGGGACCTGCCGGCCGCGCTCGGCACGCGGGACGGGGCCGACGGCTTCGGCTTCGACATCCTCGCCGCCGCGCTCGTCCTGATCCTCACCGCCATCCTCGTGGCCGGCACCAAGCTCTCCGCGCGGGTCACCTCGGTCGTCGTCGCCATCAAGGTGACGGTCGTCCTCACCGTGATCATCGCGGGCGCCTTCTTCGTCAGCAGTGACAACTACGACCCGTTCATCCCGAAGGCACAGGAGGTGCCGGCGGGCGACAGTCTCCAGGCCCCGCTGATCCAGCTGCTGTTCGGCTGGGCGCCCGCCAACTTCGGTGTGATGGGCATCTTCACGGCCGCCTCCGTCGTCTTCTTCGCGTTCATCGGCTTCGACGTCGTCGCCACGGCCGCCGAGGAGACGAAGAACCCGCAGCGCGACATGCCCCGGGGCATCCTCGGCTCCCTCCTGATCTGCACCACGCTGTACGTGGCGGTGTCGATCGTCGTCACCGGCATGCAGCACTACACCGACCTGTCCGTGACCGCGCCCCTCGCCGACGCGTTCAAGGCCACCGGGCACCCGTGGTTCGCCGGCTTCATCAGCTTCGGCGCCGCCGTCGGTCTGACGACGGTGTGCATGATCCTGCTGCTCGGCCAGACCCGGGTGTTCTTCGCGATGAGCCGCGACGGACTGCTGCCGCGCTTCTTCTCCCACGTCCACCCCCGGTTCAAGACCCCGCACCGGCCGACCATCCTGCTCGGTGTGGTCATCGCGATCGTCGCGGGCTTCACCCCGCTGAGCGAGCTGGCCGAACTGGTGAACATCGGCACGCTGTTCGCCTTCGTGGTCGTCGCGATCGGGGTCGTCATCCTCCGCCGGAGCCGCCCCGACCTGCACCGGTCGTTCCGCACCCCCTGGGTGCCGTTCATCCCGATCCTGTCGGTGTGCGCCTCGCTGTGGCTGATGCTCAACCTGCCCACCGAGACCTGGCTCCGCTTCGCAGCCTGGATGGCCCTCGGCATCGTCGTCTACTTCGTCTACGGCCGCTCGCACAGCCGGCTCGCGCGTGGTGAGGGACGCCCCGCGGACGAGGTCGGGGGGCCGTCGGGACGCGGCACCCCGTAGCCGAACACCGGTGCCCGCGGGGGCTCTGTGCCATGCCGGGGGCACCGGCTTCCTACCGCGAGGTGACATCGTCCGCGCTCTTGCGGCTGGGCGCCGAGGTGGTACCCGGGCGCGGGTCGTGTCGGCCCGCGCCCCCGGCGACGAGCAGCTGACCGGGCACCGTCAGCCGCCGGATCTGCGGTACGAGGAGTGTGCAGGCCGTCGTCGCCACGACCACGATCCCGCAGATCGACATGGCCGGCCGGGTCCCCACCGCCGCCGAGAGGGGCGCTGCGGCGCCGTCCCCCTGGCCGCAGGCCCGGTGCGGGCTTCCGTCAGCGGCTCAGGAACCGCCGCGCACTGTCCGCGGACCGGTCACCTCGGCACCCAACCCGCCC
>NZ_JARGEE010000143.1:0-20080 GCF_033794485.1 Streptomyces sp. MB09-02B | reverse complement strand
CCGTAGGTGGGGACGATGATGCTGAAGCGGGGCATTCTTTCCTTTCGGTGTGTGTTGTCGGGTGCGGGTGCGTGGGGCTCCTCGCGCAGGGCCTGGTCTTGTAGGGCCGCGGGGAACTGCGCGAGAAGCCCCACCGGGCCGCAGGCGACAACGCACCTCACCCACCCGCGCCCCGGAGACGCTCAGGACCCCAGCGGTTCCTTCGCACGGTCGGCCCGGCCCGGCAGCGGTTCCGGCACCACCCGCACCACCGTGTCCCGCCACAGCTCGACCGCCGCGAGGAGCGCCGCCAGGACCAGCAGGCCGTTGCGGACGAAGAGGAGCGTGACGCCCAGCCAGTCGCTGGCCACGACATGGCCGAACCAGATCGGGAACTCCAGCACGGTCACGAAGGACGCCACCAGGACCATGACCGCCGGCAACCCCATACGGCTCGCCCGGAAGCAGAGACACACGGCGGCCAGCCCCACCAGCCACACCATGTACTGCGGACTGATCACCCGGCTCGTGGCCGTGAACATCAGCACCCCCACGAACGCCGCGTCCGCGAGCGTGTGCGGCGCGAACCGCCGCGCCCGCACCCGCCACAGCAGCAGCCAGGCGAAGGCCACCCCGCTGAGCGTCAGGGCCGCGTCGCTGACGACGTCGACGTACGGGCCGAGAAACTCCACCGAGCCGTAGTTGAGCAGGACCTCCCCGTCCCAGCCGAACTGCCGGGCCACATGAAAGACCAGCGCGCCCAGCGACTCCACCTCGGTGCCCCGGTCCCGCTGGAAGGTCAGGAAGGTGAAGGCGCCCGGCATGGCCAGCGCGAAGCCCACCGCCAGCACCAGACCGGTGACCGCCGCCCAGGCCCACGCGGCGCGCCGGCGGGCCCCCAGGAGCAGCAGCGCCGGCCACACCTTCAGCAGGGCCGCGAAGGCCGTCAGCGCCCCCATCGCGCGCGGATGGCGGCTGCCGGCCACGAGGGCCGCGACCGCCACCGCCGTCACCATCACGTCGTACCGGGCGTACACGGTCGGACCCAGCAGGGGCAGGCCCACCACCCACACCCGGGCGCCGCGCCAGGTCCTGCCGGGACGCGCGCCCGCGTGGAGGAGCAGCGCCAGGACCACCAGGTCGGCGAGGAGGGCGAGGAGGAAGAACGCCGACGCGTAGTCCAGGAAGGGCAGCAGCGCGGGGGAGAGGATCGCGAGGGCGGCGGCGGGCGGGTACTGCCAGGTGACGTCGTCCAGGGGATACGTTCCCGCGCGGAGGGTCCCGTACCAGCCCTGGTAGATCACCGAGACGTCACCGGTGACGTCCGGCCCGGGGAACACGAACACCTTGAGGACGAACAGCAGCAGGAGCAGCCGGGTCGCGCCCCAGAGAGCGAGCAGCCCGCACGGGAGCCGTCGAGAGCCCGTCATGTCCGTCTGAGCCACGTGAGTCCCTGTCCGTCCGCGCACCGGTTCGTGTTGGTGGGGGACATGATCCCCCGTCGGGCTGTGAGGCGGCCGTGAAGCGTGGCCGCGTGGCTGTGCCTGGCGGCGGTGGCCCGGTGCCCGTTCGGTAGGGTCGGCGGCGATGCACAAGACCCTGATCGTGACCAACGACTTCCCGCCCCGGCCCGGCGGCATCCAGGCGTTCCTGCACAACATGGCGCTGCGGCTGGACCCCGAGCGCCTGGTCGTCTACGCGTCGACGTGGAAGCGCGGACGCGAGGGCGCCGAGGCGACCGCCGCCTTCGACGCCGAGCAGCCCTTCACCGTCGTCCGCGACCGCACGACCATGCTGCTGCCGACGCCCGCGGTCACCCGCCGCGCGGTCTCGCTCCTGCGCGAGCACAGCTGTACGTCGGTGTGGTTCGGCGCGGCGGCCCCCCTCGGTCTGATGGCCCCCGCGCTGCGCAGGGCGGGGGCACAGCGCCTGGTGGCCACCACGCACGGCCACGAGGCGGGCTGGGCGCAGCTGCCCGCCGCCCGGCAGCTGCTGCGGCGGATCGGCGAGGGCACGGACACGATCACGTACCTGGGCGAGTACACCCGCTCCCGGATCGCCACGGCCCTTACACCGGAGGCTGCCGGACGGATGGTCCAACTGCCGCCCGGCGTCGACGAGAAGACCTTCCACCCGGGCTCCGGCGGCGCCGACGTCCGCGCCCGGCTCGGCCTCACCGACCGCCCGGTCGTCGTCTGCGTCTCCCGGCTCGTGCCGCGCAAGGGGCAGGACACGCTGATCCGGGCGATGCCCGGGATCCTCGCGGCGGAGCCCGAGGCGGTGCTGCTGATCGTCGGCGGCGGCCCGTACGAGAAGGAGCTGCGCCGGCTCGCCCAGGAGACCGGGGTCGCCGGGTCCGTCCGGTTCACCGGCGCCGTCCCCTGGTCCGAGCTGCCCGCCCACTACGGCGCCGGCGACGTCTTCGCCATGCCGTGCCGCACCCGCAGGGGCGGCCTGGACGTCGAGGGGCTGGGAATCGTCTACCTGGAGGCCTCCGCCACCGGCCTGCCCGTCGTCGCGGGCGACTCCGGCGGCGCCCCCGACGCCGTCCTCGACGGCGAGACCGGCTGGGTCGTACGCGGCGGCTCCCCGACGGAGGCCGCAGAGCGCGTCGTCACGCTCCTCGGCGACCAGGAGCTGCGGGAACGCATGGGGCAGCGGGGCCGGGAGTGGGTGGAGGAGAAATGGCGCTGGGACCTGTTGGCAGAAACTTTGAAAACGTTGCTGTAGCCCCGTGAGGGGCGCGGGGAACTGCGCGACCAGCCACAAGACGACCGGAACTCGCCTTCCGGGAGCACCTGGCACCCCGGTAGGCGCCACCCGGCACGGCGGAGCCCCTAGCCGGATCCGAATAATCCGCACATGCTGCGCACATGACAGCAAAACTGATGCAGCGTCAGCTGACGAGACGTCACATCCTTGGTATGGCCGCCCTTCAGACGGCGGCCGGCCTCGGCCTCACCCGCATCGGCCTCCAGTCCGCCCACGCGGCCGAGCCCGACGCCGTCGACAACGCCCCGGCGATCGTCATCGGCTCCGGCTACGGCGCCGCCGTGGCCGCCCTCCGGCTCGGCCAGGCCGGCATCCGCACCCTCGTCCTGGAGATGGGCAAGGCGTGGACCACCCCCGGCGCCGACGGCAAGATCTTCTGCTCGACCCGGGAGCCGGACGAGCGGTCCATGTGGTTCAAGACCCGGACCGAGGCCCCGCTCGCCACGTTCCTCTGGCTGGACGTCGTCAACAAGGACATCAGCCCCTACCCCGGCGTCCTGGACCGGGTCCGCTACGCCAACATGTCGGTCTTCCTCGGCCGGGGCGTCGGCGGCGGCTCCCTGGTCAACGGCAGCATGGCCGTCACCCCGCTCCGGTCGTACTTCGCCGAGCAGTTCCCGGCCGTCGACACCGCCGAGATGTACTCCACGTACTTCCCGCGCGCCCGCGCCATGCTCGGCGTCAACACCATCGACCCCGCGTGGTTCGAGTCCACCGAGTGGTACCGCTTCAGCCGGATCTCCCGGGCCCACGCCGAGAAGACCGGCCTGCGGACCACCTTCGTGCCCAGCGTCTACGACTTCGACCACATGCGGCGCGAGGCCGCCGGCACGGCCACGAAGTCGGCCCTCGCCGGAGAGGTCATCTACGGCAACAACCACGGCAAGAAGAGCCTCGACAAGACGTACCTGGCCGCCGCCCTCGGCACCGGCAACGTCACCGTCCACACCCTGGAACGGGCCAGGGGCATCCGACGGCTGGGCGACGGCACGTACGTCGTCACCGTCGACCGCCTCGACGGCACGGGCACGGTCGTCGAGACCAAGGAGTACGGCTGCACCTACCTGTTCCTCGGCGCCGGCAGCGTCGGCACCACCGAACTGCTCGTCCGCGCACGGGCGAAGGGCACCCTCCCCGCCCTGGACGCGAGCGTCGGCGCCGGCTGGGGCCCCAACGGCAATGTGATGCTCGGCCGGGCCAACCACCTGTGGGACACGGTCGGGGCGAACCAGTCGACCATGCCGGTCATGGGCATCGACGACTGGGCCAACACCGCCAACCCCGTCTTCGCCGAGATCGCCCCCCTGCCGACCGGCCTCGAACACTGGGTCAGCCTCTATCTGGCGATCACCAAGAACACCGAGCGCGCCTCCTTCACCTACGACACCGCCGGCGACTCGGCGAAGCTCGGCTGGAGCGCCGCCCAGAGCGCCGTCTCGTCCTCCATGGCCAAGAAGCTCTTCGACCGGATCAACTCCGCCAACTCCACGATGTACCGCTACGACCTGTTCGGCTCGTCCAACAAGGTGTTCGCCGACGACTTCACGTACCACCCGCTGGGCGGCTGTGTGCTGGGGAAGGCGACCGACGGCTACGGGAGGGTGAAGGGGTACTCGAAGCTGTACGTCACCGACGGCTCGCTGGTGCCCGGCTCGATCGGGGTGAACCCGTTCGTCACGATCACCGCGCTCGCGGAACGCACGATGGCGCGGGTCCTGGTGGAGGACACCGCGCCATGAGCCGACCGGCCCGTGGGGCTGGTATGGGTTGCTACTTCTGGTAGATCGCCTCGATCTCGTCCGCGTAGTCCTTCGCCACCACGTTGCGCTTGAGCTTCAGGGACGGCGTCAGGTGGCCCGACTCCTCCGTGAACTGGGAGGACAGAATGCGGAACTTCCGCACCGATTCCGCCTTCGACACCGCGGCGTTGCCGTCGTCGATCGCGGCCTGAACGGCCGCGTTCAGATCGGCGTCCGCGCTCAGCGACGCCGCGGTGGAACCCGTCGGCTTGCCGTGCTCGGCGGCCCAACGGCCCAGGAACTCCTCGTCGATGGTGACCAGCGCGCCGACGAACGGCCGCCCGTCACCCACCACCATGCACTCCGCCACCAGCGCGTGGGCGCGGATACGGTCCTCGATCACGGCCGGGGCGACGTTCTTGCCGCCCGCGGTGACGATGATCTCCTTCTTGCGGCCCGTGATGCTGAGATAGCCGTCCTCGTCGAGGGTGCCGATGTCGCCGGTGTGGAACCAGCCGTCGGCCAGCGCCTCCTCGGTCGCGCCCGGGTTGTTCCAGTACTCCTTGAACAGGTGCTCGCCGTGCAGCAGCACCTCCCCGTCGTCCGCGATCCGGATGACGGACCCCGGCAGCGGCTGCCCGACCGTACCGATCTTCTGCCGGTCCCAGGGGTTGAACGCGGTCGCGGCGCAGGACTCGGTGAGGCCGTAGCCCTCCAGGACCGTGAAACCGATGCCCCGGAAGAAGTGGCCGAGGCGCTCGCCCAGCGGGGCGCCGCCCGAGATCGCGTACTCGCCCTTGCCGCCGAGCACCGCGCGCAGCTTGCTGTAGACGAGCTTGTCGAACACCTTGTGCTTGATCTTCAGACCGAGGGCCGGGCCCGACGCGGTGTCCAGCGCCTTGCTGTACGCGATCGCCGTGTCCGCGGCCTTGTCGAAGATCTTGCCCTTGCCGTCCGCCTGCGCCTTGGCCCGCGCCGAGTTGTAGACCTTCTCGAACACCCGCGGCACGCCGAGGATCAGCGTCGGCCGGAAGGAGGCCAGCTCGTCGGTGAGGTTCTTGATGTCCGGGACGGTGCCCAGCTTGATCGGCGCCATCATCGGCGCGACCTGCACGAGCCGCCCGAAGACGTGCGCGAGCGGGAGGAAGAGCAGGACCGAGCACTCGCCCGTGCGGAACAGGGGCCGCAGCCGCTCCACCACGTTCCCGCACTCGGCGAAGAAACTGCGGTGGGTGAGCACGCACCCCTTCGGGCGGCCGGTGGTGCCGGAGGTGTAGACGATGGTCGCCGGGTCGTCGGCCTTCGCCATCGAACTGCGCTCGTCGACGGCCGCGTCGGTGACGTCCTGGCCGAGGCGGCCCAGCTCCTCCACCCCGCCGCCCTCGATCTGCCAGACGTGCTTGAGCGCCGGCAGCGAGTCGCGCACCGACTCGACGGCGGCCGAGTGCCCGTCCAGCTCCACGATCATGGCGGTCGCGCCCGAGTCGGCGAGGATCCACTGCACCTGCTCCGGCGAGCTGGTCTCGTACACCGGCACGGTCACCGCGCCGGCCGTCCAGATCGCGAAGTCCAGCAGGGTCCACTCGTACCGCGTACGCGACATCAGCCCGACCCGGTCACCGGGCTGGACCCCGGCGGCGATCAGCCCCTTCGCGGCCGTCCGCACCTCGGCGAGGAACTGGACGGCGTTCACGTCCTGCCAGGCGCCGCCCACCTTGCGGGCGATGACGGCGACATCGGGATGCTGCGCGGCGTTTCTACGGACGATGTCGGTCAGATTGCCGTCCGTCGGGACCTCGTACAAAGCCGGAAGGCTGAACTCGCGCAAGACTGCTGCTCCTCATAGGGCGCCGGCGCCACGACTCTGTGTTGCTGCGACGGTGCGGTCCAAGGCTGGGCGAGCACTCAGGTCCCACGTGGTTCCTTGGGCTGGTTGAAAACCTGAGCACAACTGGACTGCCCGGACGTTACCCGTCGGTATGGCCTCTCCGCGAGGGGGGTCCGGTGAGATGTTCTCCGCGTCACACATGGGGGCTCTCCCCGGGAAGAATAATCCCCTCACTTGCTGACTGGCCAGTAACCGCACGTGCGACCGGCTCTGTTCACGTATGCCACACACGCCTACGCTTGATCGTCATGGCACGCACACCGGACGGCAACGGCAGAACGCGCATCCACGTGGTCAGCGACGTGCACGGCAACGCACGCGACCTGGCCGGAGCGGGTGAGGGTGCCGACGCCCTGGTGTGCCTGGGCGACCTGGTCCTCTTCCTCGACTACGCCGACCACTCCCGCGGCATCTTCCCCGACCTCTTCGGCGCCGAGAACGCCACCCGGCTCGTCGAACTGCGCACCGCCCGGCGGTTCGAGGAGGCGCGCGAACTGGGGGCCCGACTCTGGGCGGGCGTGGGCGAGGACCGCGCCGCCGTGATCGAGAAGGCCGTACGCAAGCAGTACGCCGAACTGTTCGCGGCGTTCCCCACCCCGACGTACGCCACCTACGGCAATGTCGACATGCCGAGGCTGTGGCCGGAGTACGCGGGGCCGGGGACGACGGTGCTCGACGGCGAACGGGTGGAGATCGGCGGCCGGGTCTTCGGCTTCGTGGGCGGCGGCCTGCGCACCCCCATGCGGACGCCGTACGAGATCAGCGACGAGGAGTACGCTGCCAAGATCGAGGCGGTGGGTGAGGTGGACGTGCTCTGCACCCACATCCCGCCGGAGGTGCCCGAACTGGTCTACGACACGGTGGCGCGCCGCTTCGAGCGGGGGAGCCGGGCGCTGCTGGAGGCGATCCGCAGGACCCGCCCCCGATACGCGCTGTTCGGGCACGTCCACCAGCCGCTGGCCAGGCGGATGCGGATCGGCGCGACGGAGTGCGTCAACGTCGGGCACTTCGCGGGCAGCGGGAAACCGTGGGCGCTGGAGTGGTGAACGCCGGGTGGGGTGGCGAGGGTTCGGCGCACGCGCGGTAGCCTTCACGCTGCACATACGTGCGCACCCACCTCCCTCACCGGACAGTCTCTGGAGGAGCCACGGCGATGGCGGAATTCACCAGTTCGAGCATCACGATCGAGGCCGCGGCGGCCGACGTCATGGCAGTGATCGCCGACTTCGCCCGCTACCCGGACTGGACGGGTGAGGTGAAGGAGGCGGAAGTCCTTCGGACGGACGAGCAGGGGCGGGCCGAGCAGGTCCGGCTGGTCATGGACGCGGGCGCGATCAAGGACGACCAGACGCTGGGGTACACCTGGACCGGGGCGAACGAGGTGTCCTGGACGCTGGTCAAGTCCCAGATGCTCCGCTCCCTCGACGGGTCGTACATCCTCAAGCCGGTGGGCGACGCGGTGACCGAGGTGACCTACCAGCTCACCGTCGACGTCAAGATCCCCATGCTCGGGATGATCAAGCGCAAGGCGGAGAAGGTCATCATCGACCGGGCGCTGGCGGGGCTGAAGAAGCGGGTGGAGTCGGGGGCGTAGTTTTTGCCCACCCGCCCGCCTGACTCGCGGTGGTGGTGGAGGGTGCCGTCGGGCGCGTGACAGCTCGGGGGGTCGGGATACAGGGCGGCTGCGGGTTCGTCGTGGCTGATCGCGCAGTTCCCCGCGCCCCTGGGAAATCGGGCTTCGCCCTCTTCCCTCTTCCTCCGCCCCCGTTCCACCTGCGGTCCCGCCCCCTGCGGGCAGTCGTGCCGCTGGGGAATGGAGCACCTCCCGCTCGAGCGGAGCCGAGAGTGGGGGAGGGTGGGCGCAGGCGGTGCCCTGTCAGCGCCGGTAAGCGCCTCCTGCCCAGGCTGCGCCCCAGTGCCGGGCACCGAGGTCGCCCCCGCTGAGTTACCGTTCACCCCCATGCGCACCATCCTGATCACCGGGCAAGGCGGCAGCGGCCGTACGACGGTCGCCGCGGCCACGGCGCTGGACGCGGCCCGCGAAGGCACGCGGACGCTCGTGCTGAGCGCCGACCGCACGGACGGACTGGGCGCGGCTCTCGGCACGGCCACCGGACCGGAACCCGTGCGGGTCGCGCCGAACCTCACCGCCTGGCGCCCCGACGCCGCGGCCGGCTTCCGGGAGGATCTCGTCGCGTTCCAGGAGCGCGCCGCCTCCGTCCTGGACCTGCTGGGCGCGGGACGGCTGGACGCCGAGGAACTCACGCCCCTGCCCGGCGCCGAGGAACTCGCCCTGCTGCGGGCGCTGCGCGACGCCGCGCTGTCGGAGGCGTACGACCTGCTCGTCGTCGACCTGCCCCCCGCGCCGCAGGCCCTCGCCCTGCTCGGCCTCCCGGAGGAACTGCGGCGCTACCTGCGCCGGCTGCTCCCGCCGGAGCGGCAGGCGGCCCGCGCCCTGCGGCCGGTCCTCGGACGGCTCGCCGGGGTGCCGATGCCCGCCGAGTGGCTCTACGAGACGGCCGCCCGCTGGGACGTCGAACTGGCCGCCGTCGCCGCGATCGTCGACGACCCGGGGACGAGCGTGCGCCTGGTCGCGGAGCCCGGACCGGCGGGCGCCGACCAGACGCGCATCGCCGGCGTAGGACTCGCGCTGCGGTCCCTCCCCGTCGACCTGCTGATCGCCAATCGTGTCCTGCCCCAGGGCACGCACGACGCCTGGCTCGCCGGCCTCGTCGCCCAGCAGCGCAAGGCGGTCGAGGAGTGGGAGGAGCAGGGCGAGGCCCGCCCCGTGCGGGGAGTCGCCCACCTGGGACGCGACCCCCGCGGTCTCGACGACCTCGCCGCTCTGGGCGTCCCCGGTACGGGTGACGCTCCCGCACGCGTCGTCTGGCCCGTCACCGGCAACCTCGGGGACGAGGGCGTGCTGGTGTGGCACATCCCGCTGCCCGGCGCGATACGGGACGAGCTGGATCTCGTCCGGCGCGGCGACGAGTTGGTCGTCACGGCCGGGCAGTTCCGCCGTATCGTTCCGCTGCCGTCGGCACTGCGCCGCTGCACCGTCGACGGCGCGGCCCTGCGCGAGGGCTCCCTGAGGATCCGATTCGCGCCGGACCCGCAGTTGTGGCCCCGGACCCGGTGAACCGCATACGTCCGTTCGGGTAACGTCGAAGGTACGAACCGTAGGCAGGAGCCCGCCATGAGCGAAGAGCGCCCCACGTCCGACGCCGCCGGCGAGGACGCGGCCGCGCGCAGGGACGCGGCCGACGAGGCGCGGACGGCCGACCAGGCGCGGACGGCCGACCAGGCGCGGACGGCCGACCAGGGCCGGACGGCCGACCAGGCACGCGAGAGCGACCGTGCGCGCGCCACCGACGCCGACGCCTGGGCGACGGCGTGCGAGGAGGACCTGACCGCCGAGAAGGCCCGTCGTCGCGCCCGGTACGGCCCGCCACCCGGCTCGGCCGCCGAGGAACTGCGCAAGCTGGTCGACACCGTCGCGGACAAGCTCTCCGGGCTGCAGTCGCCGCTGCTCGGCGCGGTCGCCGGCGGCGCGGCACAGCAGATGGTCAACCAGGTCGTCCGTCAGGCCAAGGCCGCCGTCGAACCCGTCATCGAACGCAACCCGGACGTCTTCGACCACCTCGCCGCCGCCGGCGGTGAACTCCTCGCCGCGTACCGCTCTGCCGTCGAGGCACAGGAGCGCCGCTGGACCAACCGGGACACCGGCCACCAGGGAGGCCGTGACCAGGGGGACGACCAGGGCCCCGGGGAGCGCATCGACCTGGACTGACGGCGGGCCGTCCGCCGGGCGGACGCCGGGAGTCCCGGGGCAGGGCCTCGGGTACGGTTGGCCGTAGCGGGGCTCGACCGAAACTGAGGGATTCATGGGACTCACCATCGGCGTCGACATCGGCGGTACCAAGATCGCGGCCGGTGTGGTCGACGAGGAAGGCAACATCCTCTCGACCCACAAGGTGCCGACCCCGGGCACGCCCGAGGGGATCGTGGACGCCATCGCCGCCGCCGTCGAGGGCGCGCGAGCCGGACACGAGATCGTCGGTGTCGGCATCGGCGCGGCCGGTTACGTCAACCGGCAGCGGTCGCAGGTCTACTTCGCCCCCAACATCGACTGGCGCAACGAGCCGCTCAAGGAGAAGGTCGAGGCCCGCGTGGGCCTGCCGGTCGTCGTGGAGAACGACGCCAACGCCGCCGCCTGGGGCGAGTACAAGTTCGGCGCGGGCAAGGGCCACCGCAACGTCATCTGCATCACCCTCGGCACCGGCCTCGGCGGCGGCATCATCATCGGCAACAAGCTGCGCCGCGGGCACTACGGCGTGGCCGCCGAGTTCGGCCACATCCGGATGGTCCCCGACGGCCTGCTCTGCGGCTGCGGCAGCCAGGGCTGCTGGGAGCAGTACGCCTCCGGCCGCGCCCTCGTCCGCTACGCCAAGCAGCGCGCCAACGCCACCCCGGAGAACGCGGAGCTCCTCCTCGGCCTCGGCGACGGCACCCCCGACGGCATCGAGGGCAAGCACATCTCCATGGCCGCCCGCCAGGGCGACCCCGTCGCCGTCGACTCCTACCGTGAGCTCGCCCGCTGGGCCGGCGCCGGCCTCGCGGACCTCGCCTCGCTCTTCGACCCCTCCGCCTTCATCGTCGGCGGCGGCCTGTCGGACGAGGGCGAACTGGTCCTCGACCCCATCCGCAAGTCCTACAAGCGCTGGCTCGTGGGCGGCAACTGGCGCCCGGTCGCCGACGTCATCGCCGCCCAACTGGGCAACGAGGCGGGCCTGGTGGGCGCGGCGGACCTGGCGAGAGAACCCGACCCGATCATGTAGACACCGGCTCGCGACAGCCCCGCGCCCCGCTTTTGGGGGCGCGGGGCTGTATCGATATGCGGCTCCGCCGCGTGGGCGCGACCAGCCCGCACCGGCCGTCAGTCGAACGAACGACCCGCTTTCTCCCGGCTCTCCCAGCGGAGCGCCGCCGCGTATCTTGATCCTCATGGCGACCACCCCGCTGCCCAACTCCCGTAACGACCCCGACGGTTCGGCAACCATCCGCGTCCTCAGCTACAACATCCGCTCCATGCGCGACGACACGGACGCCCTCGCCCGAGTGATCACCGCCTGCGCCCCCGACCTGGTCCTGATCCAGGAGGCCCCCCGCTTCTTCCGCTGGCGCAAGAAACTCGCGCGGCTCGCCGCGGCCTCCGGCCTGGTCACCCTCTCCGGCGGCGCCACCGCCTCCGGCCCCGCGCTGCTGTGCGGCCTGCGCGCCACGGTCGAACACACCGAGGACGTCCTGCTGCCCCTCACCCCGGGCCTGCACCGACGCGGCTTCGCCACGGCGGTGGTCCGCTTCGGCCGCGCCCGCCTCGGCGTCCTGTCCTGCCACCTCTCCCTCCACAAGGACGAGCGGTACGAGCAGGGCGGCATGCTCCTGGACCACCTCGCCGGCCTGGGCGTGCCGCACGCCGTCGCGGGCGGCGACCTCAACGAGCGCCCGCAGGGCCGCACGTTCCGCCGTCTCGCCGGCGAACTGCAGGACTGCTGGAGCACCACGCCGTGGGGCGGCGAGTACACCTCCACCCCCACCGACCCCCACCAGCGCATCGACGCGATCCTGGCCACCGGCGGCATCGAGGTCCTCGGCTGCGGCGTCCCCCTCGACCACCCCGGCGTCACCGACGACGACCTGAGGGCGGCCACGGACCACCTGCCGGTCCTGGCCGCCCTCAGGGTCCCCGCCGAGGCCTAGAGACGTCGTACCGCCCTAGCCCGCGGCCGACGGGTACTCCTTGACCTTGTCGACGATCGCCCAACTGTCCAGGTAGGAGAGCTGGGTGTACACCTTCATGTTCATGCCGTCGCCCGAGGACCGCTCGTCACGGAAGCCGAGGAAGGCGTACGTCACCGGGTCGAAGATGAAGTAGCCGCCGTAGCCCGAGGCTCCCTCGGGCAGGGTGGGGTCGTCGTAGGTGATGGCCACGCCGACCCGCCCCTTGGCATCCTTCTGGTTCGGCACCGCCTTGACCCCCGGGACCATCCCGAGCGCCTCGTACGCCGCGGGCCGCAACCCCTCGGGCATCACCGGGACCAGCTTGAGCAGCCCGGCGAGGCTGAAGTGGATCACCGACCATTCCAGGTCGGTGATGTCGTCCAGGGAGGCGTTCTTCCCCTGGCGCCCGAAGGACTCCTCATGGACCGCCAGGATCAGCTGCTCCGGGTCGGTCGGCAGCTTCCGCAGCCGGCTCCAGTCCTGCGGCGGCCACACGCTCTCGTTCGCGGCCAGCGGCGGGGCCCACCACCCCTTGCCCAGTTCCATGACCCACGAACGCTTGGAGCCGTCCACCGAGCGCCAGTTCTCGGCGACGTACGTCTTCGTCCTCCCGGTCTTCCGCTCGGTCTCCTTGATGATCTCCTTGGTGTACATGAACTGGTCGTCCCGCGGGCTGACCGGCTTCTCGTGCTCTCGCGCGTACGCGGCCGCCCCGTCGAGCACCGTCCGCGCGCTCACGTTCCGCATCGGCGGCAGGTCGGTCACCGGTGGCTTCGCGGTCCGGTCCCGGCCGCCGTCGCCGTTGTGCTGCACGGCGACCAGGAAACCGGCCGTGACGGCGGCGGCGACCGCGCCGCTCAGTGCGATCCGCAGGGCCGGACGGCGGCGTACCGGTGAGGTGAGCCGCGAGCCCGGCTTCCGTGGCCGGTCCGCGCCCGGTGCGGTGATCGTGGCGAGCAGCCGGGTCCGCCCGCGCCGCCGGGTCTCCTCGTCCAGCGGGGGCGCCCCCGCGTCGTAGCCGGCGAGGTCCCGCAGGTCCCCCAAGGCCCTCGGGTCGTCGATGTCACGCATGGGCGTCTGCCTCTCGGAAAGCGGTCGGATCGGATCCGCCCAGTGCTTCGCGGAGTCTGCCGCGAGCCCGGTTCAGCCGGGATCTGATCGTGCCGACGGGCACGCCGAGGGCCTGGGCAGCCTCCTCGTAGTCGAGGCCGGCCCAGGCCACCAGCAGCACCACGTCGCGGTGCCGGGCGGACAACCCGGCCAGCGCCGCCGCCAGCTCCCGGCGCACCCCCGTGGCACCGGCCCTGGCGACCGCCCGGTCCGCGACCGGCTCCTCGTGCTCCACCGGCTGCGGCAGCCGGGCCAGCGCCCTGAACCGGCGTGCCTCGGCCCGCCGGTGCCGGCCGAGGACGTTGGTGGCGACACCGAACAGCCAGGGGCGGGCGTCGAGCCGCTCCAGGTCGTAGGTGTGCCGCCGCTGGAAGGCGATGGCGAAGGTCTCCGCCATCAGGTCCTCCGCCGCCTCGGGACCCAGCCGCCGCGCCGCGTAGCGGTGCACGGCGTCGGCATGACGGTCGTAGAGGACGGCGAACAGCTCGGGCTCCTCCCGGGACCGCTCGATCACGCGGGCGTCGCTCTCCTCGCGATCCGTGTCGCGGGTGCCGAGTCCCGGTGGTCCGACGGGCATCGGGGCTCCTCTCGTTCGTCCGACGCCTCGAAGGCATGGGCTCGTTCGGGGCGTGCACCCGTACTTCGCCGTTCACCGGAATCGAGTTCCATTCCGCCGCCGAGTGTCCGCGTCGTGGGGCCGGGCGACGGCGAGGGCCCGCCCCGAACGTCCCGGGCGGGCCCTCGTGCACGACGCGACGTCGGCGGTGGTGGGGTCAGACGACCGCGCCCCGGCCCGGGTCGTCGTCGTCCTCGTCGTCGCTCCTCATCCGCATCACCAGCGTGGCGAAGCCGCCGAGGAAGCCGCCGATGCCCAGGGTGGTGAGCCACCAGGTCATCTCCCAGCCGAGCAGCACGGCGAGCAGCAGCAGGACCGGCCCGCCGGCCACACCCAGCCAGGCGAACTTGGCGGTCGCGTCGGCCTCGGGCAGCGGGGGCGGCTCGGGGGGCACGAAGTGGCCCTCGCCGTCCTCGTCGTCCTCGCCGTCGGCCTCGTCGCCCGTGTCCTCGCCGACCGGGTCGGGCACGCTGTAGTCGCGCGGGCCCGCCCCGACACCGGGCGCGAACGCGACCGAACTGCCGAGCGGCTTGGGGGCCGCGGGACCCGCGGCGCCGTCGGGGGCCTTGTCCGCGGACTCCTCCGGCTCGGGCTCCAACAGGGCCAGGTCCTCCACCGACCGGAACGGCTTGGCACCCGGTGGGTCCGGGGGCTCCGCACCGAACCCGGCGACGATGGCCCGCCAGGCGGCGTCCTCGTCGAACGGCACGTGCTGCTCCTCGCCCGACGACTCGCCGGACGAGGTGCTCCCCGTACCTCCGGCCGGGCCGCCTGCGGAGCTGCCCGAGGAGTCCCCCCTTGAGTCACCGGGGGAGGCGCCCAGGGGCGCTCCCTGCTCCTCCGGCTCACGCTCGGAGTCGTGCTCAGCCACCAGTGGCCGTCCCTTCCCTCTGCTCCAAGGATCCCGGACCGATCTGCTCCGCGGACCCCGAATCAGACTGCTGTACGGATTCCGCGTCGGACTTCTTCACCAGCCGGGTGACGAACGCGTGGCTCTCCTCGAAGATGCGGTCCGCGTCGTGGTCCAACGTCGCGACATGGTGGCTCTGTTCCAGCAGGACCTCCGTGACGTCCGTCGACGACACCCGGCCGAGGACACGCTCGGAGTCGACGGGCGGCACCACATGGTCCCGTGGGCTGTGCAGCAGCAGCAACGGCTGGGTGACCTGGGGCAGTTCCCCGTCGACCAGGCGCAGGAAGTTACGCAGGGAGTGCGCCGCGTGCAGCGGTACGTGGCTGTACCCCAGCTCCTCGACGCCCTCCTTGGCGATGTCGCTGGTGATCCCCTTCGTGGTGGGGACGAAGTGCCGGAGCAGGGGGAGGGCGTGCGCGGCCGGGCCGTGCACCTTGTTCGCCGGGTTGACGACCATCACGCCGGCGACCGCGTCCCCGTGCTTCGCGGCCAGCCGCAGCGCCAGGGCGCCGCCCATGGAGAGCCCCGCGACGAAGACCCGCGTACAGCGCTCACGCAGGGTCCGCAGCTCGCGGTCCACCTCCGCGTACCAGTCCTGCCAGCCCGTCGGGCGGAGATCCTCCCAGCGTGTGCCGTGGCCCGGCAGCAGGGGCAGCGCGACGGTGAGCCCACGCTCGGCGAGATACTCCGCCCAGGGACGCATGGACTGCGGTGACCCGGTGAAACCGTGGCAGAGGAGGACTCCGACCTCCCCGCCCTCGTGGTGGTACGGCTCGGCTCCAGGAAGGACCGGCACGGTTCGGTCTCCTGTTCATGAGAAGGGTGTGAAAGTCCGGATGTGGTTCACCGTACGCGACCGCACTGACACCGACCAGGGGCTTCGCTCGACACCGGCCGGACCTGTCGGACTCTTGCCCGGGCGTCCGGGTTAAGGTCTCATCCACGGATCACAGAGAGGCACTCGGTTGTTGTACGGCGCGATGAAGGTCGCTATCGGGGGACCGCTCAAGGTCACCTTCAGGCCCTGGGTGGAGGGCCTGGAGAACATTCCGGCCGAGGGCGCCGCGATCCTCGCGAGCAACCACCTCTCCTTCTCGGACTCGTTCTTCCTCCCCGCGGTCCTGGACCGCAAGGTCACGTTCATCGCGAAGGCCGAGTACTTCACCACCCCCGGCGTCAAGGGCAAGCTGACGGCCGCCTTCTTCAAGGGCGTCGGCCAGCTCCCGGTGGACCGCTCCGGCGCGCGCGGCGCGGGCGAGGCCGCGATCAAGAGCGGGATAGACGTCATCGAGAGCGGTGAGCTGTTCGGCATCTATCCCGAGGGCACCCGCTCGCCCGACGGCCGCCTCTACCGGGGCAAGCCCGGCGGCCTGGCCCGCGTGGCCCTCGCCACCGGCGCGCCGGTCATCCCCGTCGCCATGATCGACACGGAGAAGATCCAGCCCCCGGGCAAGGTCCTGCCCAAGGTCATGCGCCCCGGCATCCGCATCGGCAAGCCCCTCGACTTCAGCCGCTACCAGGGCATGGAGCACGACCGCTTCGTCCTGCGGGCGCTGACCGACGAGGTCATGTACGAGATCATGAAGCTCTCCGGCCAGGAGTACGTCGACATGTACGCGACCGCCGCCAAGCGGCAGATCGCGGACGCGGCCAAGGCGGAGAAGGAGGCCGACAAGGCCGCCCGCGCCGCCCTCGCCAAGGCGGAGAAGGAACAGGCCGCCAAGGAGCTCAGGGAACAGGCCGAGAAGGCCCGTGCGGCCAGGGACGGCGCGGACACGCACGGCGCGGACACGCACGGCGCGGACAAGGACCGCCCGGCTTCGTGACCGCCGGGTTCCCGGGTACCGTCGCGTTCCGGACGCGTACGCCAGGGGCGCCCGGTGGCGAGTCAGCAGGGGGTGGGGGACGTGCCGAAGCTTGAGCGGGTCATGGCGATGTCGGTGGAGCAGCCGCTGTGGCGTGCGCTGACCGGCTACCGGGTGCTGACGATGATCTATGCCGTCGGCCTGTTCATCAGCGCGTACGACAAGTTCGAGCGCCCCTGGCTGGCCATCGCCTACTTCGCGGTGCTGGCCGGCTGGACGCTGGTGACCCTGCCCAAGGTCGCGGGCGCCGCCAGCTGCACCAAGCGGTTCCTGGCGGCCGACCTCACCATCGCGATCGTCGGCATCCTGCTCACCCGGCTCGCCGACTCGACCGCGCGGGTCGAGGCCGGGGGCCCCACGCTGCCGTCGATATGGACCGCCGGCGCCGTCCTGGCCTTCGCCATCAAGGGCGGCTGGCGCTGGGCCGCCTTCGCCTCCACGCTCGTCGCCGTCGCCAACCTGATCCACCGGGGCGCCCCCACCCGCGACACCATCCACAACGTCCTGCTGGTCTGGGTCGCCTCCATCGCCATCGGCTACGTCGTCGAGGTCGCCCGCGCCTCCGAGCGCACCCTCGCCCGCGCCCTGGAGATCGAGGCCGCCACCCGTGAACGGGAACGCCTCGCCCGGGACATCCACGACAGCGTGCTGCAGGTCCTCGCCATGGTTCAGCGGCGCGGCACCGCCCTCGGCGGTGAGGCCGCCGAACTGGGCCGGATGGCGGGCGAGCAGGAGGTCGCGCTGCGCACCCTGGTCTCCGGCGGCCTGGTCCCCGTCTCGCGGATCTCGGAGGACGCGGCCCAGGGGGCCCTCGTCCGCGTGGTGGACGAACCGGACACGTCCGACGGCGCCACCGGGGGCCCCGTGGACCTGCGGGCGCTGCTCGCCCCGTACGCCGGCGCGAAGGTCACCTTCTCCGAGCCCGGCGGCCCGGTGCCGCTCGCCCCCGGGGCCGCGCGGGAGCTGGCGGCGGCGGTCGGTGCCGCCCTGGACAATGTACGCGTGCACGCGGGCGACGGGGCCCGGGCCTGGATCCTGGTCGAGGACTGGCCGGACGAGATCATCGTGACGGTACGGGACGACGGCCCCGGCATCCCCGAGGGGCGGCTCGCCCAGGCCGAAGGCGAGGGCCGGCTCGGCGTGGCCCTCTCCATCCGGGGGCGGCTGCGCGACATCGGCGGCACGGCCGAGCTGATCTCGGTGCCCGGCCAGGGCACGGAAGTCGAACTGAAGGTGCCCAAGGCCGCAGAGGGGCCGAAGGGCGTACGGGGGAAGGCGGAGAAGCGGTGACGAACAGCGTGGAGAGCGTGGGCGACGGCGGGTCGGCGGACGCGGTGGTGCGGCCCGGCGGGGGCGGCGGCCCGATCAGGGTCATGGTGGTCGACGACCACCCCATGTGGCGCGACGCCGTCGCCCGCGACCTGGCCGAGGCGGGCTTCGACGTGGTCGCCACGGCGGGCGACGGCGAGCAGGCGGTGCGGCGCGCCCACGCCGCCGCACCGGACGTCCTCGTCCTGGACCTGAACCTGCCCGCGAAGCCGGGCGTGCAGGTCTGCAAGGAACTCGTGGGAGCCAACCCGGCCCTGCGCGTCCTCGTGCTGTCGGCCAGCGGGGAGCACGCGGACGTCCTGGAGGCGGTGAAGTCCGGCGCGACCGGCTATCTGCTGAAGTCGGCGTCGACGGAGGAACTGATCGACGCCGTACGCCGCACCGCCGTCGGCGACCCCGTCTTCACCCCCGGCCTCGCGGGCCTGGTCCTCGGCGAGTACCGCCGCCTCGCCTCCGAGCCCGCGCCCGCGCCGGGCGCCGACGAGCCGAAGGCGCCGCAGCTCACCGACCGTGAGACCGAGGTGCTGCGGCTCGTCGCCAAGGGCCTGAGCTACAAGCAGATCGCCGAGCGCCTCGTCATCTCGCACCGCACGGTCCAGAACCACGTCCAGAACACCCTCGGCAAGCTCCAGCTCCACAACCGGGTGGAGCTGGTCCGCTATGCCATAGAGCGCGGTCTCGACGACGAGTAAACGCCTCGAATCACCCCATAGAGTGATGGCGATTTGATCAACTCCGGCCAACTCCCCCTCAATCGGCCGTAATTCGCCGGAATTGGCTTCCCGTACATGCCGAAGTGACCTGGATCACTATTAGCGTGACCCTCACCAGGCAACCGCGGCGAAGGGACATTTCCATGCGCGTCGGAGTACTGACCGGAGGCGGCGACTGCCCCGGGCTCAACGCCGTCATCCGGGGCGTCGTCCGCAAGGGCGTGCAGGAGTACGGCTACGACTTCGTCGGCTTCCGGGACGGCTGGCGGGGACCGCTGGAGAACGACACCGTCCGCCTCGACATCCCCGCCGTGCGCGGCATCCTGCCCCGCGGCGGCACGATCCTCGGCTCCTCCCGCACCAATCCGCTCAAGGAGGAGAACGGCATCCGCCGGATCAAGGAGAACCTCGCCAAGCAGGAGGTCGAGGCCCTCATCGCCATCGGCGGCGAGGACACCCTCGGGGTGGCGGCCCGTCTCTCGGACGAGTACGGGGTGCCGTGCGTGGGCGTCCCCAAGACCATCGACAACGACCTCTCCGCCACGGACTACACCTTCGGCTTCGACACGGCGGTCGGCATCGCCACCGAGGCGATCGACCGCCTCCACACCACCGCCGAGTCCCACATGCGCGTCCTGGTGGTGGAGGTGATGGGCCGTCACGCCGGCTGGATCGCCATCCACTCCGGTCTCGCCGGCGGTGCCAACGCCATCCTCATCCCCGAACAGCGCTTCGACGTCGACAAGGTGTGCGCCTGGGTGACGTCCCGCTTCAAGGCCTCGTACGCGCCCATCGTGGTCGTCGCGGAGGGAGCCATGCCGCAGGACGGCGAGATGGTCCTCAAGGACGGCTCGCTCGACTCCTTCGGTCACGTCCGCCTCTCCGGCGTCGGCGAATGGCTGTCCAAGGAGATCGAGAGGCGGACGGGCAAGGAGGCCCGGACGACCGTTCTCGGTCACGTCCAGCGTGGTGGCACGCCCTCGGCCTTCGACCGCTGGCTCGCCACGCGCTTCGGCCTCCACGCGATCGACGCGGTGCGCGACCGGGACTTCGGCAAGATGGTCGCGCTGCGCGGCACCGACATCGTCCGCGTTCCGATCGCCGACGCGACGGCCAAGTTGAAGACGGTGGATCCGAGCCTGTACGAGGAGGTCGGCGTCTTCTTCGGCTGAGGGTGCGCCTGAAGGGGGCGGGGGGTGCGGGTGCGTCGGCGGGTGCGGGTCCGGTGGGGCTTCCCGGCCCGTTCCCCGCGCCCCTCACTGGTCTCAGGCCCTATGGAGTGGCAGGGACAGTGGCGAGAATGCCCACCACGCCCGTGACTTAAACACATACTGCCGCAGCGCCAGAAGACGCGGAGGGAAATCCGGGGGGCGAT
>NZ_JARGEE010000142.1:0-20305 GCF_033794485.1 Streptomyces sp. MB09-02B | reverse complement strand
GCCCTGGGCGGCGGCCGCGAGACCCGCCATGCCGGCCCCCGGCCTCCAGCCCGTCGCCCAGACCGGCATGCCGGGTCTCGCGGCCGCCGCCCAGGGCCGCCGCACCATGGGCGCGGCCCAGGGCCTCACCGCCGCCCAGGTACGCGGCCGCACCCAGCCGGAGCCCCTGGAGGAACCCCAGGGATGGCCGGCGGCGGGTGGGGTCTACAACCAGGTGGGATGAGGCTCGCCTCCCGGATCGCATGAGGCCGACGCCCGCAACGGGCCCCGCACGGGCTGCCGTTGGGGGCGTCGGCCTGTCGTGGTGTGCCGAGTGAACGGCCGTGGCGCCGATTCCGTACTTCCTGTCGGCGGGGGGACATCTCGGTCGATCCAGGTCGCCGTCACGCCGTCGGAACCAAAACGCAACGCCCGCGGCCCCGTACACACCGGCACGCACCATACGATCAAGCCCGATCATGACTCCTGTAGGAAGCTGGAAGTGGGTGGACCGTGCGCCACAACGCCCGGACGATCGTGGCGGTCACGGCCGCGCTGGGGCTCGCGGCGGGGCTGTCCGGCTGCGGCGGTGACGCGGACGCGGAGTCGGGGAGGGTCTCCCTGACGGTCGTCGCGACCAACTACGGCGACAGCGTCCGCAAGAACTCCGAGGGCTACTGGGACCGGGTGGCCCTCGCGTTCGGTGCCGAACACCCGGGGATCGACGTGGACGTCCAGGTCCATGACCCCGACGAGGTCGACGAGAAGGTGGCCGAGCTCGTCGAGCGGGGCGAGGCACCGGACATCGTGCAGACGGACAGCTACTCCGAGTACGCCGCGCGCGACCTCCTCTACAGCGCCGACGAGGTGCTGTCGGTCCCCGTCCAGGCCTCCTTCGTCCGGAGCCTCGCGAACGCCGGGCAGATGGACCGGGCCCAGTACGGCATGCCCTTCACCGCGAGCACCCGGCTGCTCTACTACAACAAGGACCTGTTCGCGTCGGCGGGCCTGGAGCCGCCGACGACGTGGGACGAACTCGTCGCCGACGCACGGGTGTTGAAGGCACAGGGCGTGAAGTACCCGATCGCCGTGCCGCTCGGCCCGGAGGAGGCGGAGGCCGAGACGCTGATGTGGCTGCTGGCCGGCGACGGCGGCTACACCGACTCCACCAACCGCTACGACATCGCGTCTGCCGCCAACGTGGCCACGCTGACCTGGCTGAAGGACAACCTGATCGGCGAGGGTCTCACCGGCCCGGTCCCGCCCGGTGACCTGAACCGGTCGGACGCGGTCGAGGCCTTCCTCACCGGCGAGGCGGCCATGGTCAACGCGCCGCTGTCACTGATCCGCCAGATCGAGGACTCCTCCGACTCCGTGCCCTACGGTGCCGTACCGCTGCCGAGCCGCGACGGCGACGAGACACCGACCATGGGCACCGCGGACTGGGTCGTCGCCTTCCGCAACGACGACCACCGCACCGCCATCGGCCAGTTCCTCGACTTCCTCTACGCCGACAAGTACGTGACCGAGCAGGCCGCCCAGTACGAACTGCTCCCCGTCACCACGTCCGCAGCCGACGCGATGCGCGCCGACAAGGCGCACAAGCCCCTGTGGAACGGCCTGGACACCCTGCAGAACCTCCGCCTCTACCCCGTCGCCGAGACCAACTGGTCCGAGGTGGCCACCGAGATCCGCCGCCGGATCGGCAAGGCGGTGACCCCGGACGGCAAACCCCGCGAGGTGCTGGAGTCGATCGCGAAGGCGGCGCGGTAGCGGATCGGGGCAGCGCAGGAAGGAGTAAACCGGTCGTCCGCGCGTCGATGCTCCCGTAAGGTGCGCGGGTTGTCCCGGCGGAGAGGCGGTACGGAACGTGGCACCAGGAGCGCCTACGAAGGAGCGGCTGGCGGGCGCCGCGCGGGCCGCGCTGGGCGGCGGGCGGCGGCTGGAGGCGGTCGAGCGGCTCGCCGGCGGCAGCAAGAAGGGCGTGTACCGCCTGGTGATGGACGACGCGACGACCGCGGTCGCCTACCTGTGGGACGACGCCGAGAACTACTGGCCGGCGGCCGAGGGCGACGACGACCTCACCGACCCGTTCTCCCCCGGCCTCGGGCTCGATCTGTTCGAGGCCGCGCACGCGCGGCTGGCCGCGCTCGGTGTCCGCGTCCCGGCGATCCGTCTCGTCGACCGTGTCGGTGACGGCGCCCACGACCCGTCCGATCTCGCGATCGTCGAGGACCTCCGGGGCGAGAGCCTGGAGGAGCTGCTCGCGCGCGACCGGCGCGCGGCCGCGCCGGTCATGGCCCGGCTCGCGGAGTCGCTGGCCGCGATGCGGGCTCACCGGGCACCGGCGTACGGCAAGGCCGCCGTGGTCGACGCGGGCGGCACCTCGCGCGGTACGTCGTGCCAGGGCGTGGTGCTCGACCGCGCGCTGCGGGACCTCGCCGAGGCGGCCTCGCGCGATCCGCGGATCGCGGGCGCGCGCGACCGGCTGGAGGAGCGACTGCTGAACCTGGCGGCGGCGGTGCGGCCGCGCGCGGAGTACGCGGTCGTGCACGGCGAACTGGGGCCCGACCACGTCCTGGTGGACGCGGACGGGAACCCCGTGGCGATCGACATCGAGGGCTTGATGTACTTCGACGTCGAGTGGGAGCACGTGTTCCTGCGGATTCGGCTGCACGACGACTACCGGCCGCTGGAGGCGGCCGGGTTGGACGAGGACCGGCTCGCGCTCTACATGCTCGCGCAGCGGCTCTCACTGACGGCGGGGCCCCTGCGACTGCTCGACGGGGACTTCCCCGACCGGGCCTTCATGGCGGGCATCGCCGAACACAACCTGCGACAGGCGCTGGAGCTGCTCCAGGTCTGAATCCCCGGGGCCGGACCGTGCACGAGGGTGATATCCAGTCGCGGACGGAGGTCTTCATCCCAAAAATGCCGCAGTGGTCGCCACGAACTGGTCGGCGTCGTCGAGCCAGGGGTAGTGGCCCGCTCCCGGTTGCACCACGAGCGTGGCATGGGGGAACAGCGCCGCGAACTCGGCCGCCGACTGAGGGGGGCTGTTCAAATCGAACTCTCCGGCGAGCAGCAGCACGGGGGCCGTGCAGGCAGCGAGCGCCGCACGAGTGGTCTCCGGGTTGAACGCGCCCTCGGCCGCGAAGAAAGCGACAGCTTCCTTGTTCTCCGGCTGGCTGGACGCGTGGTGGTTCTGTGCCGCGGCGTCCCAGCGGCCCCAGAAGAAGGGAGCGAGGGCTTCCCAGTCGCTGCCCGTGCCCTCTGTGATCGCCTCCAGAGCGGCGAACGCCGCCGGGAACCAGGGCTCGTTCGCACGAAGCTGCGCGAGCTCGCGTCGCATCTCCGCACTGATCGCGATGCCAACAGCTCGGGGACTGGGACCGATCAGGGCGAGCTTGCTGACGTTCTTCGGGAACCGGGCCACGTATTGCGTCGCAACGTTCGTGCCGGCGGAGTGGCCGAGCAGGTCCATACGAGGGAGTGCGAGGTGTTCACGCAGCGCCTCGACGTCGTCGACCAAGTGATCGCAGCGGTAGGAAGAGGTGTCGTCGGGAATCGCGGACCGGCCGGTGCCGCGAAGATCCAGAATGATCAACTGACGGTGCGTGGACAGGCCGCCCAGGTCGCCGAGGTAGAGGGAGTCCGTGGGGCCTCCGGGGAGGCAGACGACCGGGTCGCCGTCTCCGATCACACGGTAGGCGAGCTGCGTTCCGTCAGGTGCACAGAAGGTAGGCATGCCGCGGATCCTGTCAGCCATAACCAGGTTGTACAACCTGGTTATGGCGGCCTGCTCACTCGGGTATATAACCGAGCTGTGGCAGGCGAAAAGGACACACACCAGAATCCCGAGACGCTGACCGAGGAACAGGCTGAGCGGATACTCGCGGGCATGAACGAGGTCATCCGCGCGGGCGAGGAGATGCGAAAACTACGCACCGAAATGATCAAGCTGTTTGCCGACCTCGGTTGGACCCAGGACAGGATCGCCCAGCTCGCCGACATGAGTCAGCCCGCCGTGTCCAAGCAGGTGACGAAGTACAAGACGGGCGACCCACTACCCCCCACGAAGCTCTCTCTCGACCAACACGACGCGCCCTGGCTCGAAGGACGCCTCTGGGGCCTCGCTGAGGAAATCTCCGAGAGCTACGACACCGCGCGCTGCACGCGCTACGTCCACGCCATCGCCAGAGGGAAGAAACGCTTCACACCCCAGAACGTCGACGAGCTGCGGCGCCTCGTCGAAGAGGACCTGATGCTGCACCAGGCAGAGATGCCCAGCAGCTACCGGAACGCATACGACGAGATCAGTCGCGGTCTCGACCTCCCCGCGAAGGCCACCGCCCCCGCATCAGCCTCTGTGCGTCGTGCCCTCGCCCACCAGATCCAGCGCGACCAACTCAGGGTCGGCTCCTGAGTGGTTGTCACTACACCCGGAGCTCCACAGATTGCCACCGACCCCACACCGCCAACCTGCAGACCTGCAGGACCTGCCCAACGCAGCCACACACCGGACCCGCATATGTACGTCGCCCAGCCCGCTTCCACCCACGGTGGGGGTGGAAGCGGGCTGCCCCGGAAAGGCCCCTCGGCTGATCGGTGGACGGAAACCGATCAGCCGAGGTCGGGCGAAATCGATCATCATTCGATCGAATTCATACGGTTACGACCAGGTGTGATGTCCTCGCGATCCACTGGGTACTCATCGGGCGAGCACGGCTAGCGTGGGCGCTGTGCGGCAGTTCGCATTTGACTCCCAGCGCCCCGTGCCCGTAGCCATCGACACCCATCGAGAGGAGGCGGCCTGATGCCAGGCGGGGAGAGAAACGGCGGAGCCCGTACGACGGGCGGAGCGGGCGGTGACGCCCCGGTCCTCCCTCGCGAAACGCTCCTGCTGAAACGCCACTTCACCGGAGAGAACCTCCCCCAGGTGCGTGCCCAGGTCGAGGACACGGCCGCGGCGGCGGGCCTGGGCGGTGTACGGCTCGGCGAGTTCACCCTCGCGGTCAGCGAGATCGCGGCCAACGCGGTCGAGCACGCCGGCGGTCAGGGCCGACTCGAACTACGCCTCCTCCCCCACGAGCTGGAGTGCCGCATCACCGACGACGGCCCCGGCTTCACCCCCGCCATCCCGGAACTCCTCCCCGGCCTCACCGACACCTGCCCCGGCCGCGGCCTCTGGCTGGCCGACCTGGTCACGGACCGCCTGACGGTGACGACGGACGTGACGGGGGCGGGGGCAGGGGCGGAGGTCACGCTGGCGGTGCGGCTGGGGTAAGGCGTCCCTGCATCCAGGGATCTACGCCCGACTCACGATGCGCGCGGTTCCGGGTGAGGCCTGGACCGACTGACGGCAGGATCGTTCACCGATACGACGGGGCGTAGGTTGCCCTCCACCACCGGGCACCTGTCCATCGCCGCCGGGTGGCTCAGCTACGACTCCGGTCGTGCCGCTGACGCCCGCTCGCTCTACAGCGAAGCCTTGGCCGCCGCGAGGTTGGCGGACGACCCAGCTCTGGAAGGACATGCGTTCGGTTGCCTTTCCCTGCTCGCCAAGGCCAGCGGGCGGCCCAGGGAAGCCGTATCCGCCGCTCAGGGCGCGCAGAACGCGGTCCGTACATACGGCTCCGCCCGGATGCTCAGCCTCTTCTCGATGCGCGAAGCGGGTGGTTGGGCCCTGCTCGGCGACGCCGGAGCGGCAGATCGGGCCATCGTCCGCGCCCACGATCTTTACTCCAGGGGTCCTGCCGAGGCGGACCGGAATGGCTGGAGTTCTACACCCCGGCCGAACTCGCCGGGCTGGAAGCACTCGCCCGTGCCGACCTCGATCAGCACGAACGAGCCGCTGCCGGAGCCGAACAGGCCGTCATGCTGCACGGCGACCGGTTCACGCGGAACAAGGCACTGTACACAGCCGACGTTGCGATCCAACATGCTGTGAGCAACCGGCCGGAGCCCGAAGCTGCGGCCGAAGCAGCCCAGCGAGTGCTCGCCTATGTGCCCCAGGTACGTTCCGACCGTCTGCTCCAGCAGTTGCACAACGTGGAGAGCGCGCTCCAGCGGCACTCGAAGCTACCTGCGGTCGCTGAGTGGCTGGAGGAGTACCGCGCCATCGCCCGTACTGGCTGAGGAGGAGACGGTGACCACCCCGAGCACCCGCGCCGATGTGGTGATCCGGTCCTATGGCCCAGGTCAGGTCCCCCACTCGTGGACGTCGTCGCCGACATCTGGGCCGATGCCCACCCGGAATTGGTCGACACACCAGGTGCGGAAGCACTCGGGCTTTCCGTCCCCGCACTACACCGCCAGCTCTCCGGGCACCTCAAACACGCCGGCTTCGCTCTGGTCGTCGCGTACGCGGCCGGCACGGCGGTCGGGTTCGGGTACGCGTTCCCGTGCGACGCGGCGTACTGGTTCGGCGCCGACCTGGTCGACCAGGTACCCGAGGCCGCCCGGACGGAGCGGCTGATGGGCCTGTGTGAACTCGCCGTACGTCCGCCCTGGCAGTCCCAGGGCATCGGCTCCCGCCTCCACGCCGAACTCCTCAAGACCATCGCCCCGTCCTGGTCGTCCCTTCTCGCCCTACCCTCCAACCGTCGCGGCCAGGACCTGTACGCCCGACTCGGCTACGAGTACGCGGGCCCGTACCGCAACACCGCCGATGGCCCTGAGTTCGACCTGCTGCTCCTGCGCGTGGGGACACGACTCGACTCGTGACGCTCGGGGGCGGGCAGTATGGGGGCCCGAATACCTGGGTGTGGGGTTGATATGACGGTGTATCTGGCCGAGGACAACGAGCGATGGGGCAAGCACTCGGGGGAGGCAGGGCACAGCGGAACGGAATGGGGGCCTGCGGACCTGCAACGCGCCGCCGTCTTCCTGGGTGAACTGTCGCCGCAGGCTATGCAGGTGTTCGAGTATCTGCTGCGCAACCCCGGCCGGGAGATCCACTGCACAGAACTCGTGGACGAGGCTCTGTGCGGAGCCGACGGAGTCGATCCGGCGCGTCGGGTCGCGGGCGTGTTGTCCGGGATGAGCAGGGCGCATGACAACAGCGAACGACGCTACCCGTTCGTCTGGTGGGAGGCCCCTCAGGGGCGGGCGGGTGCGACGTACGCGGTCCGCCCCTCGGTGGCGGCAGTGTTCCTGGCCGCTCGGCTCGGACGGTGACACCAGGGGCCGGGAGTGGGTCTTCACTGTCGTCCGGGAGCTGTCTTCGGATGTATCCGCGAACGTGATTCCGTGATTCAAGGAGGGCGATATGGAGCCGTCGGTGCTTCGCCGCGCGGTCGAGGCCGGACGGGCGACCGCTTCGGGTCTGGGCCTTCAGGTCGAGGACGTGGTCGTCGTCCATGATTCGGACCGCGTCGCGCTGCGCCTGGCGCCCTGCGATGTGCTGGTTCGGGTCGCGCCTGTCGGGCATCTGGCCGACTCCGAGTTCGAAGTGGAGGTCGCTCGCCGTCTCACCGTCGCCGGGGCTCCGGTGGCAGAGCTCGAACCCCGGGTCGAGCCACGGGTCCATGTGCGTGATGCCTTCGCCGTCTCGCTGTGGACCTACTACGAACCGCTGGGGGCGGAGATCGCGGCGGCCGACTACGCGGACGCGTTCCTGCGGCATCACGCCGTCCTGCGCCGGATCGATCTGGACGCACCGCACGTCACTGATCGAGTCGCCGCGGCCCTCAGAGAGGTGAACGACCGGGAGCGCTCCCCCGAACTGCCCGATGCCGAGCGGGAACTCCTCAGCGACACACTCGGTGGGCTGCGCACCGCGCTCGGCGTCGAGCAGGCCGGCGAGCAGCTCCTGCACGGCGAGCCCCATCCGGGCAACCTCCTCAACACGTGGCGAGGCCCACTCTTCGTGGACCTCGCCACGTGCTGCCGTGGACCGGTCGAGTTCGACCTCGCCCACGCGCCCGAGGACGTGGCACAGCGCTACCCGGGGGCCGACCATGGCCTGATCCACCGGTGCCGCGCCCTGAACTGGGCGATGTTCTCGGCCTGGCGCTGGCGCCGGAACGACCGGATGCCCAACCGGAGCCACTGGAGAGTGGAGGGGCTCAGCCGGGTTCGTGCCGCACTCGATCGCCTCGAACCGGGCTGACGTCAGAACGTCCGGGCAGACCAGCCGTCCGTCATCGACGGCTTGCCACCGGCTCCTCCTGACCGATCGCGCCGTCCCCCGTGCGCCCGACGCGCGCGGGAGCGGTCGTCGCCTTCTCCTTCAGGTGCTCCCGGATCGAGTACGTCAAGGCCGCTGCCCAGAGGCCGTACACCGCCAAGTAGACCACCGTGCTCACCGCACCCGACGCCGCGATCCAGTCGCTGTTCAGGAGGGTGCGGGTGTTCGTCGCGATGATGACTCCGCCCACCGCCGAGCCCAGGACCCTCGGCGGGACCAGGCGGACCAGCCACGCGGCGATCGGCGCGGCGATCAGGCCGCCCAGTAGGAACGCGGCGACCCAGGCCCAGTTCAGGCCCTGGGAGCCGAGGGAGAAGAGGAAGCCCAGGCTCGCGGCGACCGCGACGAGGAACTCGCTCGTGTCGATGGAGCCGATGACCTTGCGGGGTTCCATGCGGCCGCTCGCGAGGAGTGCCGGTGTACCGACCGGGCCCCAGCCGCCCCCGCCGGTCGCGTCCAGGAAGCCGGCGACCAGGCCCAGCGGGGACACGAACCGTTTCCGGAGCGGCCGACCGAGGCGTTCCTCGGGCAGGCCGCGCAGGGTGAAGCGGGAGAGGACGTACAGGCCGAGGCCGAGGAGTATCAGCGACATCAGCGGGCCGGCGATCTCCGTGGAGAGCGACGAGAGGACCGTCGCGCCGAGGAACGCGCCCACCGCGCCCGGTACGCCGATCCTGGCGACGACCTTCCAGTCCACGTTCCCGAACCGCCAGTGCGCGGCGCCCGACATCAGGGTCGTACCGATCTCGGCGAGGTGCACCGTGGCCGAGGCGGCGGCCGGGTTGGCGCCCATGGCGAGCAGCAGCGTCGTCGAGGTCACGCCGTAGGCCATGCCCAGGCTGCCGTCCACGAGCTGTGCGCCCAGGCCCGCCAGCGCGAGCAGTACCAGCGTCCGCATGCGTCCTTCGTCCCGTCTTCCGTCTCCGTCGCCGCCACCGTTCCCTGGCTTTCCCACCGGTTGAGTAGGGATGAGCCGAACGGCAACGGTACGAGATCGAGCTGAGGAAAGGCTGAGGAGGAGGTGACGATCCTGTGCACGGGGACCGGGCGGAGACCTTTTACGGGTTCTCCCAGGCCGCCGGTTCCGCCGCCAGTTCCTTCACCGGCTCGGGCAGCGCGTTCGCCGCGATGTCGGCCACCGTGACGCCCTCCAGGATGCGGCGGACGTTGGCCCGCAGCGCGATCCACAGCGGCAGCAGCGGCTCGGCGGAGCCGGTGTAGGTCAGGCCGGTGGGGCGTTCGCCGCGCACCGAGACGATGGGGCCGTCGACCGCCCTGATGACGTCGGCGACGGTGATCGAGGCGGGGTCCCTGGCGAGTCGGTAACCGCCGCTGCCACCCCGCCGGCTGGTGACGACTCCGCCCCGCCGCAGGTCCGCGAGGATGCCCTCCAGGAACTTGTGCGGGATCTCCTGCACGGTCGCGATGACTTCCGCCTTCACCGGACCGCCGTCCTGCCGTACGGCGACTTCCAGTACCGCGCGTACGGCGTAATCCGCCCGTGCCGAGATCCTCATGGCCAACATTGTCGACCACGCCGGACACCCGGCCGACCCGTCAGCCGAGCCGGATCACATTCCACGACAACGGTTCGAGCACCACGCTCAGCACGCCGTCCTCCAGTGACGCACCCTCCACCACCCGCGGAGCGACCCGCTCCGGCTCCGTCAGCGTGTTCCGCGCGTCCGGGTCCGCGTCGGCCAGCACGCTGTGCTCGACGACGCGGGTCAGCTCCAGGCCGTTCAGGGCGACTTCGAGCGGCAGCGGCCGTGTACGGTCCCGGTTGACCGCGAAGACGGTCACCGAGCCGTCCTCGGCCCGCACCGCCGTCGCGTGCAGCAGATCCGCCTCGCCGTACTTCTCCGTCTCGTACGTCGGCGAGTCCACCCGTACGTCGAGCACCTCGCCCCGCCCGTACTTCGCGGCCTGGGCGAACGGGAAGAACGTCGTCTGCCGCCAGGCCGGGCCGCCCGGCTCGGTCATGATCGGGGCGATGACGTTGACGAGCTGGGCGAGGCAGGCGACGGTGACGCGGTCGGCGTGCCGGAGGAGCGCGATGAGGAGGGAGCCGAAGACGACGGCGTCGGTGACGCTGTAGTTGTCCTCCAGCAGACGGGGGGCCTCCGCCCAGTCCCGCGCGCCGGAGTTCTCGATCGCGTGCCACTCCGAGATGTACCAGACGTTCCACTCGTCGAAGGAGAGGTTGATCTTCTTCTTGGACTTGAGCTTCGCGCCGATGTGGTCGGCGGTGGCGACCACGTTGTCGATGAACGACTCCATGTCCACGGCGGAGGCCAGGAAGGAGTCGATGTCGCCGTTCTCGGGCTGGTAGTAGGCGTGCAGGGAGATGTGGTCGACGAGGTCGTACGTCTCCTCCAGGACCGTCGCCTCCCAGGCGGCGAACGTCGGCATGGACTGGCTGGACGAGCCACAGGCGACCAGTTCGACGGTCGGGTCGATCTGGCGCATCGCGCGGGCCGTCTCGGCGGCGATGCGGCCGTACTCCGTCGCCGTCTTGTGGCCGGTCTGCCAGGGGCCGTCCATCTCGTTGCCCAGGCACCACAGCTTGATGCCGAAGGGGTCCTTGTCGCCGTGGGCGGCGCGGAGGTCGGAGAGGGCGGTGCCGGAGGGGTGGTTGGCGTACTCCTGGAGTTCCAGGGCCTCGGCGACGCCCCGGGTGCCGAGGTTGAGAGCCATCATGGGCTCGGCCTGGGGGCCGATCTTCTTCAGGAAGGCGATGTACTCGGAGAGGCCGAAGCGGTTGGTCTCGGTGGAGCGCCAGGCGAGGTCGAGGCGGCGGGGGCGGTCCTCGGCGGGGCCGACGGAGTCCTCCCACTTGTAGCCGGAGACGAAGTTGCCGCCGGGGTAGCGGATCGTGGTGACGCCCAGTTCGCGGACCAGGTCCAGGACGTCGGTGCGCAGGCCCGCCTCGTCGGCGGCGGGGTGGTCCGGTTCGAAGATGCCGGTGTAGACGCAGCGGCCGAGGTGTTCGACGAAGGAGCCGAAGAGGCGGGGGTTGACCTCGCCGACCTTGAAAGCGGGGTCGAGGGTGAAGCGGGCGGTGCGGGTCATGTGGGGCGGCCCCTCAGTACTCGGTGTTCGGTATTGCGGATGGTGCTCGTCGCGTCGAACGGGACGCTATGGTCGATGTCGGGGCCAGTCAATGGGGTCTCGCGGCCGGACGGGGCGTGCGCCTGCGTGTCTGCCGGGCGTTGTCGACGGGCGGGTGCGGGTCGTTCGTGGTTGCTCGCGCAGTTCCCCGCGCCCCTGGAGGAGCGCGGATCTCATCCTCTTCCCGGTAGCACAACCATCGTTGGCCGGAATTCAACGATCGTTGGAATCTCGTGGTGTGGGCAGGCGGCGGCACGTAGGGTCGGCGCGTGTCTGCGCTTCCCGATCCCCTTGCCGAGACCCTGACGCGACTGGACGCCCGCATCGCGGAGGCCGGTGCCGACCGGGGCCGGCTTCTCGGCGTGGCGGCCCTGGCGGAACGTACGGCCCTCGGCGAGGACGAGGTGCGGGCCCTGCTCGACGGGGGCGCACCGGAGGCGGACCGGGTCGACGACCGGGTGCGCCGGCGGGTGCGGGCGGTGCACGAGGCGTATGTCGCGCGGAGCGGCAAACGGGCCGGGGAGGTCGGCAGAGAGGTCGCGGAGCGGCTCTCGATCAGTCCCGAGTGGGCCCGGCAGCTGCTGCTCGGCAGGAAGATGCCGAACGTGCCCGATCTGACCGAACTCGCGGAGTTCTTCGGCATCGAGGAGGGCGTCCGCTTCTTCACCGACCCGGCGGCCACCGTGCTGAACCGGGAACTCGGTCGTGTCCTCGCGGGACTTGAGGAGGACACGGACGTCGACGGGCCGCTGGTCGAGTTCGCCACCCGGCACGGGGTCGTCACGCTCGCGCTGCGCGGGCAGCGGCTCACCCGTCGCAAGCAGGAGGCGCTCGCCGTCATGCTCGAAGGGCTGCTCGGCATCGACGACGAGGAGGCCCGTTGATGAGCCGTGGCGGGCGGCGCACCGGGGCCGGCGGGTTGCGCGGGGTTTTCGGCAGGGTGCGGGGCGCCTTGGTGCCGTCGCGGTCCACCGCCGAGATGCGCAAGCTGACGGCCGGGCTCAGCAAGGCGGTGCGGGGCAGGCTCGACGCGCCCGTCGGTGTACAGGAGTTGGGGGCGGCGCTGTGTGCGGAGATGAGCGCGCGGCGGGGCGGGCGGCCGGTGGAGCTGCGGTTCGAGCGGTTCCCGGACGGGATCGGGGTGACCGGACTGTGGATGGAGTTCCCCGACTTCGATCTGGTGATCGTCGAGGAGCGGGCCGAGACCGTGCAGCAACTGGTCATCCTGGGGCATGAGTTGTGGCACATGCACGCCGGGCACTGCCATCACCATCTGCCGGGGGCGGACGGCGCGGCGCTCGCGCCCGCGGAGCCGGGCGGGTCGGGCACGCCGGGCAGGTCGGGCTCGACAGGCAGGTCGGGCTCGCCGGGCGAGCACGTGTCCGCGCTGTCGCCGCTCTCCCCCGAGTTGTCGGCCGCCCTCGGACAGGGCGGTACGCCCATCGCGGCCCGCAACGGCTCGCACGAGGGGGACGAGCAGGAGGCCGAGGACTTCGGCCACCGGCTGGCGACCGCCTTCCGTTCCTGGGTGGACACCGGCCAGGGCGGATCCGCCGGAGCGACCGGAACAGCCGGGTCCGGCGGCCCCGTCGGGCAGGCCATCCAGGCGTCCCTGGGCTATCGCCGGCACGACAGATGAGGGGGACGGCCGTGCCCGCGACGACGACCGGGGCCCTCGGCTCCACCGGCCCCGCCGACTTCTTCGGCGAGCTGTACATCTCCTTCTGGATCCCCACAGCCGTCCTGACCGCCGCGCTGGTGCTCAAACTGCCCAGCATCGTGAAGCTGTGGCGGGACTCGCTGCTGCGGGCGGTCGGCGGGGTGCTGCTGCTCGCCTGCTTCGTGTTCGTGTTCGCGGTGCCCTCGGTCATCGCGTGGACCAACCGGGTCGTGGGCGTGCCGAACGTCGCCGCGCCCTGGGTGTACTCCCTGATCACCGCGTTCTGCGCGTGCTGTCTGCTGCTGATCGTCGCCTGGCGCAACGGCCCCGCCGACCGCTCCGCGGCGACCCGTCGGCTCATGCGGTGGGTCGTCGCCGTGTACGCGGGGGTGATCGTCGTCCTGTGGGTGCTGTTCGCGCTGGCGGACGTCCCCCGCGAGCGGCTGCGCGACCTGGACACGTACTACGCCACGACGCCCTTCATACGCGAGGAGATCCTGCTCTACCTCGTCGCGCACACGGCGGCCTGTCTGATCACCTACCGGCTGATACGGAACTGGGTCCGCGCCGAGAGCCTGGACGTGTGGCTGCGCGGCGGTCTGCAGGCGCTGGGGCTGGGCTGTGCGCTCAACCTGGTGTTCGACGCCGCGAAGCTCACGGCGGTGGTGGCCCGCTGGACGGGGCACGACCTGAACTGGCTGAGCACGGACGTGGCACCGCCGGTCGCCGCCCTGGCGGCCATCTGCATCGCGGTGGGGTTCATCCTGCCGCACAGCGGTCAGTATCTGCACGACCGCTGGCGGGTGCGCACGAGCCATCGGCGACTGCGCCCGCTGTACCTGCTGACCCGGACCGTCGACGACTCCCGTGTCCCCTTCGCGCTGCGCGCCACCCCGGAGTTGCGGCTCACCCGCCGGGAGACGTTCATCCGGGACGCCCTCCTCCGGCTGACCCGTCACCTCGACGAGGATCTGCGGCGCCGCGCGTACGACGCCGCGCTGGACCTCGGGCACGAGGCCGGCCGGGCGAAGGCCCTCGCCGCGGCCGTGGCCATCCAGGACGCGGTGGCGACACGGCGGAGGTCGCCGGAGAGCGAGGAAACGGCCACGGCCACGGCCGCGCTCCTCACGGGCCCCCTCGTCTTCCCGGGCCGTGGAACAGCCGTGGCTTCGGGTGGGAGTTCGGGCGGTGCTTCGGGTTCGGGCGGCGCTTCGGGTTCGGGTGCGGGCGATCCGGCGGGGGCGTCCGGTCGTACGTCCTTCCCCGAGTTCAGGGTCTCCTCCGATCCCACCGATCTGCTGCAGGACATCGAGGCCGTGTCGCTGGTGCTGCGCGAGCCGGCCGAGATCGAGGCGGTCAGGGCGCTCGCCGCCGCCTCCCCGGCGGAGAGCGGCGTACCCGCGCGTGAGTGAAGGTCCGTCGTCGAGAACGTGGTCTCGGTGCGGGTCCCCTCCCGGCGGCATCACGCCAACGACTGAAGACGATACGCATCGTCTTGTAGGGTGGGCGCATGGCTTCCTCCCGTACTGCCTCCGCCGTCGACGCGGCTGTCGGCGCGGGCCGCGATCTCGGACTCGACGTCACCGAGGCCAGGGTCCTCCATGACGTCTTCTCCGTCGTGGTCCACCTCGCGCCCGCCCCGGTCGTGGCCCGGATCCCCACCGTCCTGCCGCACAGCGAGAGCCTCGACTCCCTCGGGCGCCGCCAGCGGGCGGAACTGGACGTGGCACGCTGGCTCGCCGACCGGGGAATCCCCGTGATCGCGCCCAGCCCGCTCGTGCCCCGGGAACCCGTTCGGCGCGCGGGATTCTCGATGACGTTCTGGCAGTTCGTCGAGGAGGACCGGGACAGGGAACCCGACTACGTGGCGAACTCCGAGAGCGTCGCCGACCTGCACGCCGCGATGAGGACCTACCCGGGCCCGCTGTCGTTCCTCTCCGCCGCCGACCCCCGCTTCGTCACGGAGAGCCTCGCTCTGCTGGACGACTTCCCCAGCCTGATCGGCGCGTCCGAACTGGACCGGGCCCGACGCGAGTGGCAGGTCCTCGGACCTCTGGTGCGCTCCCGCCCGGCGTTCGAAGCGGCGTTCCCGGGGATCGGCCTCCAGCCCGTCCACGGCGACTCTCCGCCCGCGAACATCTTCGCCGGCGTGCACGGGGACCTGTACGCGGACTTCGAACTGGTCACCCTGGGCCCCGTGGAGTGGGACCTGGCCGCTCTCGGGCCCGACCACGAGGCCGCCTACGACCGGGGAGCGCGGCGCAACGGTTCGAGACCGCTGGACCAGGACGTCCTGAGGTTCGTGAACGCCGTCGGGATGCTCCGGATCATCGCCTCCCTCACGCTCGTACCCCAACTGCCCGAGCTGGTGGAGTACCTCGGGCCGGCCGTCGAGCAGTGGCGGACCACGCCGTTCGCCGGAGGCAGGGCCGAGTGACCGGGTGAACGGGTGACCGGGTGACCGGGTGAGGCCCGCGAGGAGAGCAGACCGAGGAACACCGACGCCGGGAGGCCGGCGTTCCTCGGTCACGGGGAGGTGGGGACTCGGCCCGCGGGCTCAGCCGGTGAACGCCGGCTGGGCCAGGCCCTTGCCCGCTCCCGGGACGACCAGCAGGGAGCCCGAGAGGGGGTGCGGGGTGTCCGTTCCCGTACGGGCCGTGGTGACGTAGAGGTCGGTCAGGTCGGGGCCGGCGAAGGCGCAGGCGGTGGGGCGCGGCGTCGGGAGGCTGATGACGCGGTCGAGGGTGCCGGTCGGGGTGTAGCGGCGGACCGCGGCCCCTTCCCAGAGGGCCACCCAGACACAGCCCTCGGCGTCGACGGTGAGTCCGTCGGGGAAGCCGCCGCCGTCCTCGATGGTGACGAAGGGACGCCGGTCGACGGGCAGGCGGACGCCGTCCCCGGTGTCCGCGTAGTCGAAGACGTCGATCCGGCGGGTCGGCGAGTCGATGTAGTACATGAGCCGGCCGTCCGGGCTCCACCCCGTGCCGTTGCTCACGGCGACGTCGTCGAGGACGGTCGTGGCGAGGCCCTCGGCGGTGAAGCGGGCCAGAGTGCCGCCGCCCGGGGCCTCGTCGTAGCGCATGGTGCCGGCGAAGAGGGAGCCGTCGGGGGCGACGGCAGCGTCGTTGGCGCGACGGCCGGGGACGGGCTCGTGGTGCAGCCACCGGAAGGTGCCGTCGGGGTCGGTCAGACCGACGCCGTCCCGGAGGTTCAGGACGAGGCCGCCGCCGGCGCGGGGCTTGACCGCGCCGACGTGCTGCTCGGTGACGAGGACCGAGCGGCGGCCGGAGGCCGGGTCGTAGGTGTGGACCCGGGAGCCGAGGATGTCGATCCAGATCAGGCGCTGGGCGGCGGGGTCCCAGGTGGGCCCCTCGCCGAGGGTCGCGTACTCGCGGACGGCGACCTCGTACCCCGAGTTACTCGTGTGCGCGCTCATGCCGCGCTCCGGTGGCCGAGGCGCTCGGACAGTTCCGCGGCGCCCTTGGCGGCGAGCTGCTCCAGCTCGATCCGGCGCTCGTCGCTCCAGCGGATCATGGGTACGGAGATGGAGAGCGCGGCGACGACCTTGCCCGCGCGGTCCCGGACCGGCGCGGCGACGCAGGAGACGTCCGGGTTGGACTCGCGGTTCTCCACGGCGAGACCCCGCTCACGGATCCGGGCCAGGGCCTCGCGCAGGGCGGCCGGGTCGGTGATGCTGTTGGGGGTCATGGCGAGCAGGTCGGCGTCGTCCGGGATGCGGGCGTTCAGCTCGACCTCGGAAAGGGAGGCGAGGAGCATCTTGCCGACGGAGGTGCAGTGCGCCGGGAGGCGGCGGCCGGCGGCGGAGACCATGCGCACGGCGTGCGTGGAGTCGACCTTGGCGATGTAGATGACGTCGGTGTACTCCAGGATCGCCACGTGCACCGTCTCGTCGCAGGTCTCGGCGACGGACCGGGCCACCTGCTGGCCCTCGGCGGCGAGGTCCAGCTGCTCGGCGTAACGGCTGCCGAGCTGGTACGGGCGGACGCCGAGGCGGTAGCGCCCGGGCTGGCCCTGCACCTGGACGATGTAGCCCCGGGCGGCGAGCGTGGTGACCAGCTCGTGCACCGTGGTGCGGGGCAGCTGGAGTCTGCGCACGATGTCGGGGGCGGACAGCGTGCCGTCCCCGTCCAGGAAGAGCTCCAATATGTCGAGCGCCCGGGTCACGGCAGGTACGAGGCGTCCCACGGCCGGCCCCCTTCCTCTGTCAGTCGGTTCTGTCTGCGGTTTGGCTGTCTGCGGCGGTGTTCGAAATTTCAACGGTCGATCGGCATGACGAACACAGGCTAGTCATAGTGCGTTGACCGGGCAATAACCGCGGACGATCGAGAGGGGTGTGGTGGGGGCGGGGTGCGCTGTCGGGTGCGGCTCCGGTGGGGCTTCTCGCACAGTTCCCCGCATCCCTAAAAGCGTCAGGCCCTGCGGGCCTGAAAGGGCGACGGGGCTGCCGGGCGAAAGCACGGGGCACAGCCCCTGCTTTTCAGGGGCGCGGGGAACTGCGCGAGCAACCACGAACCACCCGCAGCCGCCGACGCCCCCGCACCCCCGAGCTCTCAGGCGCCCCGGTCACCGCCTCCCGCGCGGATCCCCCAGCTCCCCCCGCAACCGCTGCGCCCGAAGCACCAGCTCCAACTCGAAACGGCGATCGGAATCATCGATCTCGTCACCCCAGAGCTCACGTATCTGGCGAAGCCGATACCGAACGGTTTGCGGGTGCACACCAAGTCGCGTCGCGATCTCCGGCGCCCCGCCCCGCGTCTCCAGCCACGCGAGCAGCGTCTCCGCCAGGCGGCGGCCGTGCGTGGGCCCGCAGTGGGCGAGCGGCGCGAGGCACCGCAGGGCTAGGTCGTCGATCAGCTCCTCGGGCTGCAGGAGCACGAGGGCCTCGGTGTGCTCGGTGCAGTGCAGCACCTCCCCGGCGGGCAGCAGCCGCCGTTCCATCAACCGCACCGCCGCCTCCGCCCAGCGCAGCGACTTCGCGGCGTCGGCCAGCGGCACCGGCGGTCCGATCGCGCCGGACCAGCCGGTCAGCGCGCGGTGCAGCAGTTCGGGGCGGCCGGCCGCGTCCGGTTCGGGGACGACCATGCGGGGCTGCTCGTACTCCATGTCGAGCAGGACGCCCTGCCCGACGGCCGGTGCCATGGCCTCCCGGGCCGGGCGTAACAGGACCCCGACCGCGACCTTCTCCGGGAGGGTCCAGCCGATCCGGGCCGCGCGTTCGGCGAGCGCGTCGGCCGGGTCGCCCCTGTGGTGCTCGGCGAGCAGCAGCTCCATCAACCGGCGTTGCAGTCGCAGACGCTCGCCCGCCTGCCGGGCAGCCGCCTCCGCGTAGCCGCGCACCGACTGGTCCACCAGGCCGTCCAGGTACTCGTATCCGGCGTCGACGAGCTCGTACATCGCGGGCGGTGGGATCTGCACCCGCTGGCCGATCTCCGCGAAGCGCCGCCAGGCGAGGCGTACGCCGAGGCGGTAGATCGCCTGGAGCGAGTCGAGGCTGCGGCCGTGCAGGCCCTCGCCGCGGCCGAACTCCTGGAAGACACCGGGAGGGACACGCGGGCGGCCCTCGGCGGTCTCCAGGTGCTGCACGAAGACCTCGATCGCGCGGCGGATGCCGATGAGGGCCATCGGTTCGCCGGAGTCGTCGAGGACGACGGGCAGGTGCGGGTACTCGCGGCGGATCTCGCCCAGGATCTCCTCGGCGAGGGCGGGGGCCTCGGCCATGGCGATCGCGGCGAACTCGCGCACCTGGAGGCGCGGCACGTCGTGCCAGGCGGAGCGGACGGTGACGGTTCCCGGGGTTCCGGTCACCCCTCAGCGCTCCCGACCGGCGTTCTCGTAGGTGATGAGCGGCGTGTTCGGCTGGTCCGGCGTCGCGTCGAGCAGGGCGACGATGCCGAACGCGGCCCCCAGCGCGAGAGCGGCGGCGGCCGCCATGGTGAGCACGGCGGCGAGCAGTCTGGACATCGCAGGGTCAGCCTCTCGGTCGACAGGTCGGCCCCACCCAGGCACCCCGCCGACTCAGTGTCAGCAATGCATTGACACTGCGTCAAGACTCCGCCTACGGTTCCCGGCCCATACGTCACGCGCACCTTCCCCTGGCGTCGTCTTTGCCGCACGTCTACCCGAGCCGCACCTCCCAACGCCCCCTGGAGTGCCCGGATGCGCCGTACCGCCTCACCGATCTCCCTGGTCCTGCTGGGCCTCGGCACCTTCCTGCTGGTGCTCGCGCCGCTGCTCGCGTGGTACGTGCAGCCACGGGCCGCCGTGAATCCCATCGACATCGACACGACCGCCGTCTACACCGGCACGGGCAGCGTCTTCGACGTGGAGCAGGTGAAGACCGTTCCGGACCAGAAGATCACCGTGACCCAGCGGGTGCGCGGCAATGTGGCCGAAAGTGAGCGCAGCGGGGCCGCGGTGTGGGACGTGATCACCTCGGTCGACACGGACGAGTCGCTGCCGGCGGCCGACCCGCACGACGCGCTGGACTTCACCCCACACCGCTGGGTCAGCGACCGGAAGACCAACCGGCCGGTGCACTGCTGCGACGAGAAGCCGTACATCGAGGGCGAGGCGTACCTGAAGTTCCCCTTCGACGTGCAGAAGCGCTCCTACCGCTGGTGGGACAACACGCTCGGCGCGACGGTGACGCTCCACTACGAGGGCCGGAAGAAGATCCGGGGCTACGAGGGGCTGCGCTTCACGGCGAAGGTCCCGGCCACCAAGACCGGCACCCGTCTCGTGCCCGGCGCCCTCGTCGACGAGCCGAACCGGCCGCAGGTGCTCGCCGAGGAGTGGTACGCCAACCATGGTCTCGAACTGGTCGTCGACCAGAGCACGGGACGGGTGCTCTACGCGCAGACCGGGCCGCGCCGGACCCTGCGGGCCCCCGGCGGCGACGAGGACGCGGCGGTGCTGCTCGACAGCGAGAAGCTCGCGTTCACCACGGCGACGCAGAAGTTCGCGGTGGACCAGGCGGAGAAGGACAGCGGGCTGCTGCGACTGGTGGGGCTGACGGTGCCGATCGGTAGCGCTGTGGCCGGGTTCGTCCTCGCCGCCGTGGGCGCCGCTTTGGTCGTGCGTGGCAGGCGGCGCCCCGATACGCCCGAGTCCTCCCAGGCTCCGATCACGATGTGACAGGGCGTCAGTTCAATAAACCCCGGAAATTGTCACGCCGGTGAGTAGCAGCTTCGTACCGCTGGGCGAAAACTGTCCACCCACCCGAGCACAGCCCACCCACACCTCGCCCACACATACCCACAAGCAGCGAAAGACCGCCGGAAGGCCGCGTAAGGCCCGCAAAACGGAAACGAGAGACCCACCGGACCCACCAGACCCACCAGACC
>NZ_JARGEE010000141.1:0-20444 GCF_033794485.1 Streptomyces sp. MB09-02B | reverse complement strand
CGCCGATCCCGCTGCCATGGAAACGAGCACCACCCGCAAAGGTCACGCATTCGATGAGGGAACATCAGTCCACTGAAACCGACCCGGCAACGAGGCACGCGACACGACGAAGACCAGCAGCACTCACTCCCGCTCACCCAAGCGTTCTTGAGCGCACTCCAGCGGCAGCAGTTCCAACCCCGCCCCGTCGTGCTTCACGTTCCAGTCGCGGGCGATCTTGACGGCGTACGCCTCGTCGATTTTACCGACCGCATGAACTCAGAGACCGGCTCTGAACTGCGACGATCCATAGACTACATGTCCGCGATGGTGAGTTGGGGGCGTTGTCGTCGCTCCTTCGTGTGGTCGTCGTGTCGCGAGCGGAAGTGTGGTCCGCGAGGTGTCGCAGTGCGAGGGCTCCTGGAGCCGCTGCCCCCGGTTGTAAATCAGTCGTCCGGCGGCGTGGGGCCCGCCACGATACCGCCATGACTAGCGATCTCTTGCTTGACCGGGCCCGGGAGCTATGGACAGAGCTGGCGGTGAAGCCAGTGGAGTTCCCCGCCTCGGACGGGGCGAACGTTGTGGTCTCTCCTGGCTCGCGATTGTGTCCGCCGTTGTGGACAGGAATTGTGGTCCTCGGCGGAGTCGGCATCGTCACCGTGCCGAGCGTGCAGGCCGCCAAGCTGATGGCGGGCGCTTCAAGCAAGCTGTCCGTTGAGGAGATCGTCGACGAAGACCGTCTGAGTGAGGTGCTGCTCGTTCTCGACGTACTTGGTCCTGCGTCCCTCTTCTATCTCGACCGCGCCGATTTTCTGCCTGCGCAAGGAGGCGCCGCCGTCGAGGAGGCGGTCTGCGGCGACGATGAGCTGGCAGCACTCCTGGCCTGTGCTGGTGAGGAGGACGTCGGCGAAAGTGGCTTGGCGGACATCACCTCTTCCGCATTCGTCCTCCGCGAGGGTGACGAGGTGGTTGCCGCGTCCGGCTATCAAGCTTGGCCGCAGGGGGTGGCTCACCTGAGTGTGCTCGTTGCGCCGGGCTATCGAGGCCGAGGGCTTGCGAGGGTCGTGGCGTCTGTGGCTGTGGCGCATGCGCTTGACTCCGGGCTGCTTCCGCAATGGAGAGCCCGGCCGCTTCCGTCAAAGCGCGTGGCACTTGCGCTGGGCTTCCAGGAGCTGGGTTCCCAGCTCAGCATCCGCCTCGGCGTCGCGGTCTCACCAGCCGTGGCTGGTGAGACCGCCGTCTGAACTCGGCCGAGGTGATTCAGCGCACCGTCGAGTCGCCGATCTGGGCTTCGAGGTCGGCGACGCGTCGATCTTGGAAGCGGAGGTTGGAGCGGGCAGCCTTCAGCCGCTCGTCGAGGGTGCGGTTGTCGGTGGTGAGCTGTCGGACGCGCTGCTTGAGGGTGGTGTTCTCGGTGGTGATTCGCTGGATGGCTTCCTCCGTCCACTCGGCTTCCAAGTCGCGTACCTGGCCGATGAGTTCACCGATGCGAGTGCGCTGGGCGACGATTTCGGCGTGGGCGGCTTTGAGGGCGTCCTCGGCGTTCAGGGCCCGCTCGCGCCAGGTTGCCTCGCGCTCGTCTGCCTGGTCGGCGAGTAGCTGCCCGTGGTGCTTGCCGGTCTCGGCCATGGCGAAGGCGACTGCGGTCCTGGCTTCGGGGTTGTCATAGAGGAAGGTGCGGGAGACATCCGCGCGGCGGGCGACGGCGGCGACGTTGACCTGGGCCTTCTCTCGCCGGAGCCGGGCGATGGCGTCGTGGACCCGCTGGATTGCGGCCTCTGTTCTGCGGCGGCGGGACGCCAGGGCGGCTGCCGTGCGGGGGTCGGGAACAGCGGCGATGCTCATGTCTGTGCTTCTCCTTCGGGGGCGTCAAACTCGGCGTCGTACTCGTCTTTCTGGGCGTCTTCTGCCTCGGTTGCCTCGGCGAGGTCGGTGGCGCGGAAGGCTGTGGACCAGATGCGGTGGAAGTAATCCTGGGGTTTGCGCAGGTCCAGGGCGAGGGCGTCGTCGAGGAGACCCAGACCGGCCAACGCCTTCTCCAGGCCGTCGATGGCGCGGGCGGTGGGCTCGAAGTAGCGGTGGAGGTAGTCGGCGGTGGCGTCGTCGGGTGCGCCTTCGGCCAACAGCCGCCACTGCTCCCGCTTGCGGCGCCAGTAGAGGAGGTCGGCGACGGACAAGACGAACTTGTCGCAGTTGTGGCAGTCCAGGTTCCAGGGACAGGCGCCGCCGTCGACGACGGGCTGGAAGGTGCAGAACCCGCCCTCGGCCGGGGTGCTGCGGCGGGACAGGTCGATCGCGAGGGCCTGCGCCTGCTCGCGGGTGAGCGGGGTGGCGTCCCCCGCCAGGAACTCGCCGGGCTGTGCGGTGCCGGGGCCGGCGACCCAGACGTGCTGGAGGACGTTGTCCAGGTCGGAGCTGGTCAGGTGGACGTAGTACTCGGCCATGCGGTCGGAGACCTGGCCGAGGTAGCGGCGGATGTGCGTCAGGGTCGCGCCGTGCCGCAGGAGGTTCGTGGCCAGCGTGTGCCGTGCCTGGTGCGGGACGAGGCGGCCGAGATCCAGTTCGTCCACCCACAGCCGGAAACCCCGGATGAACCAGGTATAGGACAGCGAGGTCGTCATCTGCGAGTTGCGTGTGGTCCGGGGGAAGAGGACCATCGCCGCGCGTTGCTGTGGTGAAGGGGCGTGGCCGTGCCGGGCCGTGAACTTCTCCAAGGTCTTGCGCTGCCGCTCCGCGAGGAGTTCGTAGAGACTCTCGGGGATGCGGATCGCGGCGTCATAGTTGCCGACCTTGGTCTGGTCGTGCCAGAACATGGGCAGGCCGCCGTAGCGGCCGATGCATTCCCACCGCAGCTTCAAGACCTCGCTGGTGCGGCGCCCGGTCGTGACGATCGCTTCCCAGATATCGCGCAGGCCGTGGTCGCTGGGATCGTAGGCGTCAGCGAGGCGCTGAAGGTTCGCCCCGTCGGCCAGTGCGCGGGCCGCCTCGTCCGGGAACGGCCGCCGGGCTCGAAGCGGCGCTCCGCCTCCGGCGGGCATGGCCGTGATGAACTCCCGGTCCAGACCGAGCCGTTCGGCGGTGCCGTCCTCCAGAGCGTCCCGCAGGACCCTCCGGACGCTGTTGAAGACCGTCCGGCGCGTATGCGTGGTCACCGTCGGCGGTTTCCCGGTCGAGCTGGTCAGCGCGATCGACGGCAGGCTGTCACGTTCCCGGCGCCGCTGGTCGGCCACGAAGCGCTGCATGTGCTCGGCGCGCAACGCACCGGGATCGTGGCCTCCACCTGGAGCGTCAACCTCCAGGAACGCGCCCAGCTCGGTGCATGCCCGGCGGAGCGAGTCGATTGCGGTGGCGGTCCTCGGGCACCGTGGAGACCGCAGCAGATCGGCGAGGTGGTCCCAGAGCAGGTCCCGCAGCCAGCGCTGCGGGACGGCGGTGAGGTCGATGTGGCTGGCCCGCTTGTCGAACCGGATGCCGAAGTGGTCCGTCTCCAAGAAGCCTGCCTCACGGCAGTCGTCTGGGGCAAAGTAGATCAACTGCAGCTCTCGCCGCATCTCCCTGACGATGCTGGACGAGAAGCCCCCCAGGGCGCCCAGGTCGAGATCAACCAGCGAGTCGACGCGGCTCTCCCGGCAGGCGTTGACCATGCGCTGGATCCACTCAAGGTCCCAGCGGCCGGGCTCGGTTTGCTCGGCGTGGCGGAACATTCCCCACTGGATCTCGGCCCGCAGCAGCGGACTGAGCCCGCGCAGGTTGATCTGCCCCGGCCAGGTCACCGCTGCCACCGATGTGCACCACGCCCGGAACTCCTCTCGGTTCTCCATCACCACCGGGACCGGTTGCCCGATGCGCTCGTAGGAATGCCACCAGTGGTCCGGGAGCGAAGCGCCGCCAGGACGTCCGTGCAGCCGGTAGCGATGGCGGTGTCCCGAGCACAGCCCCAGCGGGGAGTAGGCCAGACTGACGCAGACCGCCGCCTGGCACTCTCCATAGCCCGTCAGCGGTTCCTGTTCTCCCAGCCACTGGGCGAAGTCTGACTCCTCAATGGCTCCGGACCTGCACAGATACAGCCACCGAGTCTGGTGCCGGACGCACAGCCGTGTCGCGGTGTGCGCCGCGGGCCGTTGGGGGCAGATACGGCAGGACTCCTCGCGGATCCACTCCGACGGACCGAGCGGTTCCGCCGCCGTGACAAAGGCCGCCTTGCCGACCCCACGCTCCTTGGCCTCGTTCCACTCACGGCGGTGCACTGAGCACAGATCCGTTCCGCCGTCACGGACGCGTTCGCACTGGTTGATGAGGCATTCCCACCGATAGACAGCGTGGCCGCGAGGGATCCGGATGATCGGTTCCCGGAAAACCGGGTCGAATGACGGGCTGTGGATCAGGGCCGTGAGGATCTCCAGCCTGTCCCGGCCCTGACGGTCGGGCCGGTCGGTGTGGACCGGCAGCAGGGACCTCGCGCTCACTTCGACTCACCCCAGACCGTACGGAGTGCCGCGTCGAACGCCGGGTCGTGGACGTCGACGTGCCCGTAGACCTCATCCACCATCGTGGCCGAGGCCCAGCCACCCGCGTCCCGGGCGATCAGAAGGTTGCCGTCCGATGCGTCGAGGACCGCCGAGGTGAAGGAATGGCGGAAGGCATGGGGTTTCACGAGCCCCAGGCCGGCGCGTTTCCCTGCCCGACCCAGCATCCTGCGGGCTCCGACCGGGGCCCACGGCTCCCCGGCACCCGCGCCGTGCAGTTGGACCAGCAACATCCCGTGCCCGGACCGGCCGCGTGGATACTCGCCGCCGGTGAGGTACTCGAAGTAGGTGTGCACCATCGCCGGGCTGACCCGCTTGATCAGCCCACCGGTGACCGTGCCGTTCTCGAGCCGCCATGGGTGCTTGGTCTTCGCCTCCGACCGATTCGGGTTGCCGGGCCGGTGGCAGACGTGCAGGTGAGGGCTGCGGCACTCGCCGCAGGCCGCGTTCTCGCGCAGGTGCAAGTCGACCAAATGCAGCCCGCAGAGCTCGCCGATCCGAAGCCCGCCGTCAGCGAGCCAGGTCACCACCAGCCGGTCCCGGGCCGAGTTCACCGTCGCCAGCAGCTTCTCGCGAGCGCCGTCCGGGAGCATCTTCGGGTGTCGCCTCTGTGGCCCGCTCGGCGCGAGCGGGTTGGCGGGCATCGCACTCTTCACGTGCCCGAGGAACGAGCGGCGGCGGTCCGCCTGGGACGGCAGCCTAGTCGCACCGAGCTTCTTGCCGAGCTCGCCGTTGATGCCGAGCGAGGCCTGATGCAGGTAGAAGCCCTTCAGACAGGCTGCGGCAGTCGACAGCGCCGCCCGGCCGTAGGGGCGTTTGCCGACCCGCCACGGCTCACCGAGCGGCATGCGGACCTCGGCGCCGACGATCCCCATGTACCGCTCAAGATCCCGCAACACCACTGTGCCGAAGGCCAAGCACTCGCGCTCCAGCCACCGCAGATGGTCCACCAGGTAATAGGCGTACGTCTTCTGCGTCCCCGAACCGTCGTGCGTGCGAAGGAAGCAGTCCGCCTCCGCGTGCACCGCTCCTTCGGGCCAGACGATCGTCCACGACCGCCGCCCGTCCTGCCGCTCGATCTGCTGAACCCGCAGGTCCCCGATCACCACTCGCCGTGCCACTTGTCCTCCGTACCGACGCCGGAACATGGCAGACGTCCCGGTCCCGGTCGGTAAACGAGCCCATGACGCCTTGGTCACAGGCCCAGACGGACATCACGGGCAACGCTACCCACAGTCGGTAAAGTCGAGCACCGGATAGAAGATCGGCTGCTCGGGGAGCCGGGGAGGCCAGGCCCGCCATCCCGCCTCCCGCACCAGCCCCAGCTCCACGGGGCCGGTCGGCCGCCACAGGGTCGTCGTCTCTCGCTGCCCGCTCACGGAACGCACCACTCTCCGAACCCGGCGCCCGCGATTCGGCACGCCGGGCGGCGACACTACCGACACGACGGTGGGAGAGGCACGGGAAATACGGCCCGCGCCGGGAGCGCCCCGGAGGCTCAGCGGCCCACCTACACCTTGTGACTCACGTCACATGCGACGCCTGTCAGCAACCGGGGCGCCATCTCGTTCAGGAGGCACGCGAACGAGACAGGAGCATCGCCATGAAGCACCGCATCGTCGTCCTCGGCGCCGGATACGCCGGAGCCTTCGCCGCCGGGAACCTGGCCCGTCGGCTCTCCCCCGCCGACACCGAGATCACCGTCGTCAACGCCGTGCCCGACTTCGTCGAGCGGATGCGGCTCCACCAGTTCGCGAGCGGACGGGACCTCACGCCCCGCCCACTCACCGACGTGTTCGCCGGCACCGGGGTGCGGCTCCGCGTGGCGCGCGTCACCGGCATCGACCCCGAGAGCAGGACGGTCGCCGTGACGGGCGAGACCGGGGACGGCCGGCTCACTTACGACACCCTGCTCTACGCCCTCGGCAGTTTCGTGGCCGACCACGGCGTGCCCGGGGTGGCCGAACACGCCTACGACGTGACCGGCAGGGCCTCGGCGGTACGGCTCCGGGAGCGCCTGGCCGAACTGGACGCGGGCGGCACCGTCCTGGTCGTCGGTGAGGGGCTGACCGGCATCGAGACGGCCACCGAGTTCGCCGAGTCCCGGCCCGACCTCTCGGTCGCGCTCGCCGCCCGTGGGGAGCTGGGCGCCTGGCTGAGCCCGAAGGCCCGCCGACACCTGCGCCGGGCCTTCGACCGGCTGGGCGTCACCGTCCACGAGCACACCGACGTCACCGCCGTCGAGCCGACACGGGCGATCAGCGCCGACGGTACGTCCCTCGCGGCCGACGTGACCGTCTGGTCGGCCGGATTCGCCGTGCACCCCATCGCGGCCGCCGCCGGCCTGCGGGTCGCCGAGACCGGCCAACTGATCGTCGACCGCACCATGCGCTCGGTGTCGCACCCGGACGTCTACGCCGCGGGCGACAGCGCCTACGCGATCGGCGACAACGGCCGGCCGCTGCCGATGTCCTGCGCCTCGGCCGGTTACACCAACATGCAGGCGACCGGCGCGGTCATCGCGCGCCTGACCGGCCGCGAGGTCCCGACGGTCGGGCTGAAGTACGTCGGCAACCACATCAGCCTCGGGCAGCGGGACGCGATCTTCCAGATGGTGGACGGCGAGGCCAGGTCGAAGTCCTGGTACCTGGGCGGCCGAACCGCCGCCGGACTCAAGGCGGGCATCCTCAAGGGAGCCGCTCTGAGCATCGCCCACCCGACCTTCGGCATACCGAAGCGAGGGCGACGGCTGGCCGCCGGGTCCGAACGGGGTGGCGTGAAGGCGGCGGGGGTGCGCCTCACGGGGGCGAAGGTCGGCGGTGCGAACACGACGGCGTGAGGGCGCCGATGCCCTTTGTGCAGGCCTGGTTATGAGGGCACTGCTGTGAAGGCACTGCTGGGAAGGCCCTGCTGTGCCGGCCTGGTGATGAGGGCTGCCATGAAGGCACTGCTGTGAAGAGCGCCGCATAGGGTCGTGTGCATGGACACCGCAGCCATCGACCGATTCGAGGCCGGCCGGGGACGGCTGGCCTCGCTCGCGTACCGTCTGCTCGGCTCGGCGGCCGACGCCGAGGACACCGTGCAGGACACGTTCCTGCGCTGGCAGGCCGCGGACCGGGACCAGATCCGGGTCCCGGAAGCGTGGCTGACCAAGGTCGTCACCCATCTCTGCCTGGACCGGCTCCGCTCGGCGCAGGCCCGCCACGAGCGTGCGGTCGGAGACTGGTTGCCCGAGCCGCTCCTCGAGGGCGACCCGATGCTGGGCCCCGCCGAGACCTTCGAACAGCGCGAATCGGTGTCCCTGGCCGTGCTGACCCTGATGGAACGCCTCTCGCCGGTGGAGCGGGCCGCCTATGTCCTGCGCGAGGCCTTCTCGTACCCCCACGCCGAGATCGCCGGGATCCTCGACATCACCGAGTCCGCGAGCCAGCAGCATGTGCACCGGGCCCGGCGCCGGGTCGCCGCCGAGCGTCGCGGCGGCGAGTCGGTGGATCCCGCGTCCGCGCGCAAGGTCGTCGAGGAGTTCTTGGCAGCGGCCACGTCGGGGCGCACCGAACGGCTGGTGGCGCTGCTCACCGCCGACGCGACCGCGGTCTCGGACGGGGCCGGGCTGGCCAGGCGGCTGTTGCGGTACAGGACGCCGGAGCGCATCGCGTCCCTCGTGCGGGCCGGCTTCAAGCCGACCGCGGCGAAGCGGCGGATGGCGGGCGGGTCCCCGGTGATGCACATCGCGACGGTCAACGGCTCGCCGGCCGTCGTCGCGGTCGTCGAGGGCCGGGTCGTGGGGGCGGTGGCGTTCGATGTGGCGGACGGCAAGGTGGCGGCCCTGCGGGGCATCGCCGCGGCGGACCGCCTCGGACGCCTGAACGAGGCCTGGCAGCGGCACGAGCCGGGGGCGCCGGTCGTGAGCGCGTGGTGAGGGAGGGCGGCGGACGCTGTGACCGGGGCCGGGCGAGAACAGCGACGGGCGGCGCCTCTGTAGATGACGCCGCCCGCCTCTCGCCGACCCTTCGGCCTCGGTGGCTCCTTGGGTGTTCCTTCGGCGCTCCTTGGGTGTTCCTTGGGTGACTGACCCCTTCGGTGGCTCCTTCGGTGGCTCAATCCCGCCGGACCAGTTCCGGGTCGATACGGCGTCCGACGAGCGGCAGGGCGCCGAGCGCGGCGACGGCGACCGCGCCGAGGGCGCAGGCGAGCAGCAGGGGGATTCCGGCGCCGTCCCAGTAGACGGCGCCGCCGCCGGTCACGAGGTAGCTGGACTCGGCGAGTTTGCCCAGCACGACGGCGAGGGCGAGACCGACGGCCAACGGCACGACGACCTGGGCGACTTGGACGGCCCGCAGCGTACGGGGCCGGGCCCCGAGCAGCGACAGGGCGGTGACCTGGGGCTTCCGCTCGACGGCCCGGTCGGTGGCGGCGACCAGGTAGGCGGCGACACCGATGACGAGCCCCAGCACCATGCCGATGCCCAACAGGCTCCGCACCACGGTGATCTGCTGCAAGGACGTGACGACGACCCCCGGCGTACCGACCTCGGTGGTCGGGTCCACGCCCCCGATGCCGTCGAGCACGGCACGGACGGTTTCGGGGGCTGAGCTGCTGAGGAGGGTGAGGGTGGCCGCGTCGGGGCGGTGATCGGCGGGGATCGCGGACGGGGGGAGCAGCACGGAACCGCTGTCGATGACCGGGAGGTCGTGGTCGTCGGTGTACCGCAGGACTTCTCGCGGCACCTTCACGTGCATCACGCGCCGATGCCCCTCGTGTCGCAGATCGAACGGGAAGCGCGTTCCCGGCTTGCTCTGCTCGGACGCGACCTGATTCGGGTCCCACAGCCGCATCGGGCGGCCGTCCACACAGCCGCGGACCTCCCTCACCAGATTCCGCAGCTGATCGCACGTGGCGAGCACCACAACCAGGCTCGGGTCGAACTGACCGAACTCGGAACTCGACCGCGACTGCATGACGACCGCGTGTCCCCGGACGCCCTCGACCTTCTCCCAAGCCCGCTGCCGGTCGGCCGTAGTCCCCGCGAGCGAGATGTCGTAGGTCTGAATCGGAGACGTGTTCTTGGAGACCTGGTCCAGCTCGATCAACACGCCCTGCACCAGCGAAGCGGCGAAGACCAACATCACCAGACCCGTGGCCACCCGCAACGCGCCCCCGGGTTCCACCTCGTTGCGTCGCATGGCCAGACCGAGAGAGACCGAGTGGGTGGCGCGGGCCACCCTCTGCGAGAGGGTCCGTGAGAAGACCGGCAGCATCATCACGAGCCCGGTGCCGACCAGAATGACGGCAAGGGGCATGAGAACCGAAGAGAGTGTCGTGTCCCGGGGTGCGTTGTCCGTCAATCCGGCCACGCAGTAACCGATCACGATGCCCATGCCCGGGAGCAGTGGCAGCAGCCCCCACTTTCCGGGCGCCTTCTCCACGGCACTCCGCCGAACGGCCAGCGGGTTCGCTGCCGCGTTTCGCGCGCTGGCCCGGCCCACGTACCACGCGAGTGCCGGGCAGCCGACGCCGCAGATCAACACCGTGGAAAGCGACAACGCCCCGTCGGCGGGGTACCACTTGAAGCCAGGCAGTCCGATGCGCGAGACGAGTTGGTTCGTGATCGCGTAGGCGCCCAGTCCGAGCGCGGCACCGAACGACGCGGCCGCGACGGTCTCGGCGGCGTTGACCCGCTGCGTGCCCTTTCTGCTCAGGCCCAGCAATCGCAGAGCGGCCAGTCGCCTGGCGCGCGCCGCCGCCGAGAGCTTGGCGCACACGGAGAGGAACACGGCCAGGGGGAGGAGCACGACGCCGGCGAGAGTGAAACGCACGATGTCTAGCGTCGAGGATTCCAGGGTGGGAAAGTCGGCGTCGCTCTTGCCGAAGGTCGTCATACGGTCGCCACCGTCTTCGAGTTCCTCCCGGCCGACGCCCACGTACGCATACAGCTCGTCGGGGTGAGCCAACCCCTGGGCGCCGATGGTCCCGCTGTCGTCACCTGGTAGAAGCTGGGCCAGCGCGGGTTCCCGCTGGAGCGCCTCGCGCAGCCGCGGGGATACGAAGATCTCACCCGGGGCGGGGAGTTCCCTCAGGCCCGGCGGAGGCTCGATACGCCTGGTGCCCCGAGCCACGAAGACCCGGGTGAGGGGTTCCGAGCCATAGGGATCCATGCGGGTGAGCTCGAAGGGATCGCCCTCCGTCACCACACACCTCACCCCGCTGGCATCCCGCTTGCAGTCCGGGACGCGCGCCGCCTTGCGCCCGTCCTGCGCTTCCAGGATCCCGGGGATGGCGAGGACCGCAGCCAGACAACACACACCGATCGCGCTGCCCGCGACCATGAGGAGGAAGCGCACCCGGCTTCCGCGTCCGGCCCCCAGGAGCAGTCGCAGCCCCAAGAGGAGTTCCCTCATGACACCTCCCGCACCTCGGCCGAGAGGACCCCGTCGCACATCGTGTAGCGGCTGTCCGCGCGGGAGGCGACCTCGGAGTCGTGCGTCACCAGCACCACAGCCGTCCCCTGAGACCGGGCGAGGGCAAGGAACTCCTCCAGCACGGCCGTGGCGTTGGAGCTGTCGAGCGATCCGGTCGGCTCGTCGGCGAACACCACCGCCGGCCGGTGCACCAACGCCCGTGCCACCGCCACACGTTGACTCTGCCCACCGGACACCTGGGAGGGCCGCCGCTCCCGCAGGTCCGCGAGACCCAGGCGGCCCAGAACCTCCCCGGCTGTGGCAAGTGCCTCTTTCTTGCGCTGTCCAGCGAGCCGCAGCGGAAGGGCGGTGTTCTCCTCCACCGTCAACTCGGGGAGGAGTTCGCCGTACTGGAACACGAACCCGAACCGCTCCCTGCGCAGTTGGCTGAGTTCCTCGTCGTCGAGTCCCGCGAGGCACCGTCCCTCGAAGTGGACCTCACCCCGAGCCACCGGCAGCACCCCTGCCAGGCAGTACAACAGGGAAGACTTCCCCGAACCACTCTGCCCGGTGATCGCCGCGACCTCTCCCCTGCGCAAGGAGATCTCCGCGCCCCTGACGGCGGGCGTCTCCCCGTAGAGGAGGTCGACCCCCTTGGCGGAAAGTACTTCTGAAGTGTTGATCTCATACCCCTCGGAAGTGCGGGAGCCCAGGCTGGATCGCCTGGGCTGTGGGCGCGGGAAGGCTCAGTCGCGGTTGTAGTGGAAGCTCACGGTGGGCGAGCAGTTGTCCGGGCGCAGAGAACCGCGGTCACGGCACACTCGGACGTCCGCGTCGTCCGTATAGCGCTGAGAGCCACTCCAGTCGGAGTGATGCATCTCGACCGTCCTCCGCTGCTTCCCGTAGTAGCGGGCCCAGCCATGCCCCTCGACCTTCACCTGCACGTACACGTTGTGGCCGTCGCGCGCGCTGTCGTCCCTGAGCTTCCCGGTCCACTCGAAAGATCCGTGGTTGACGCCCGGCGGGTTGAACTTGTACTGACCTTCCAGGAATTTGACGCCCCGCGTATCGAGCGTCGGGATGCTGCCCTGCTGCTTCGGCGCCGCCAGCGCAACCCCCGCCCCCGCGAGAAACAGCCCCGCAGCCACGACCCCGACCATCGCCCTCTTCATGCGTACCTCCGTGTCGACCGGCAGCTCCACACCACCGTGAATCACGGACTGTAACGCCCCAATTTCGCACAGAAACGATCGATCCACCCAACCACCACCGAATCAGGTGATCTTGAAGCACACGAAGCACAACCACCCAAAGCACCAAAGCCCCAAAGCCCAGAAGGCGGCACCCCCCGCACGGGGTGCCGCCTTCTCTTCGTGGACCGGAGCCGCCGCCCATCGGTGAGGGTCGGTCGGGGACGAGCGGCGGTTCCGGGGCTGGTGACCGCCGGAGGCTACCGGTGGTCGCTCCCCGTCGACTGCGACGCCGCGCGCCCCGCCTCCAGGCGGGCCACGGGGATGCGGAACGGGGAGCAGGAGACGTAGTCGAGGCCGACCTCGTGGAAGAAGTGGACCGACTCCGGGTCACCGCCGTGCTCGCCGCAGACGCCGAGCTTGAGGTCGGGGCGGGTCGCACGGCCCGCCTCCGCCGCCAGCTTCACCAGGGACCCCACACCGTCCTTGTCGATCGTCTCGAACGGGCTGACCCCGAAGATGCCCTTCTCCAGGTAGGCCGTGAAGAAGGACGCCTCGACGTCGTCGCGGCTGAAGCCCCACACCGTCTGCGTCAGGTCGTTCGTGCCGAAGGAGAAGAACTCCGCCGCCTCCGCGATCTGACCGGCGGTCAGCGCGGCGCGCGGCAGTTCGATCATCGTGCCGATCGACAGCTTCAGCGACACCCCCGTCGCCGCCTCGACCTCCGCGACCACCGCGTCGGCCTCCTCGCGGACGATCTCCAGCTCCTGCACCGTGCCGACGAGCGGAATCATGATCTCGGCGCGCGGGTCGCCCTTCGCGTTCTTGCGCTCGGCGGCCGCCTCCGCGATGGCGCGGACCTGCATCGTGAACAGGCCCGGGATCACCAGGCCCAGGCGCACGCCCCGCAGGCCCAGCATCGGGTTCTGCTCGTGCAGGCGGTGGACGGCCTGGAGCAGGCGGAGTTCGTTCTCGTGGGGCTCCTGGCGGGACTCCGCCAGGGCCACGCGGACGGAGAGTTCCGTGATGTCGGGGAGGAACTCGTGCAGCGGCGGGTCGAGGAGACGGACCGTCACCGGGAGGCCGTCCATCGCGGAGAAGAGCTCGACGAAGTCCTGCTTCTGGAGCGGGAGCAGGGCCTTCAGGGACTCCTCGCGCTCCACCTCCGTGTCGGCCAGGATCAGGCGTTCGACCAGCTCACGGCGGTCGCCGAGGAACATGTGCTCCGTGCGGCACAGGCCGATGCCCTGGGCGCCGAAGCGGCGGGCGCGCAGCGCGTCCTCGGCGTTGTCGGCGTTGGCGCGGACCCGCAGGCGGCGCTTGCGGTCGGCGAAGGCCATGATGCGGTGGACCGCCTCGACCAGTTCGTCGGCGTCCTGGGCACCCGCGTGCATCCGGCCCTCGAAGTACTCCACCACGGGAGACGGGACCACCGGGACCTCGCCCAGGTAGACCTTGCCGCTCGAACCGTCGATGGAGATCAGGTCGCCTTCCTCGACCACGTGCCCACCCGGCACCGTCATCCGGCGGCGCTTGGTGTCGACCTCCAGCTCCTCCGCGCCGCACACGCACGTCTTGCCCATGCCGCGCGCGACCACGGCCGCGTGGGAGGTCTTGCCGCCGCGCGAGGTCAGGATGCCCTCGGCCGCGATCATGCCGTCGAGGTCGTCGGGGTTGGTCTCGCGGCGGACCAGGATGACCTTCTCGCCCGATCGCGACCACTTCACGGCCGTGTACGAGTCGAAGACCGCCTTGCCGACCGCCGCGCCCGGGGAGGCGGCGATGCCGCGGCCGACCTGCGCGACCTTCGCGTCCTCGTCGAAGCGGGGGAACATCAGCTGCGCGAGCTGGGCGCCCGTGACCCGCTGGAGCGCCTCCGCCTCGTCGATCAGGCCCTGGTCCACCAGCTGCGTGGCGATACGGAAGGCCGCGCCGGCCGTGCGCTTGCCCACGCGCGTCTGGAGCATCCACAGCTGGCCGCGCTCGATGGTGAACTCGATGTCGCAGAGATCCTTGTAGTGGTTCTCCAGGGTCTCCATGATCTGCATCAGCTGGTCGTACGACTTCTTGTCGATCGACTCCAGCTCGGCCAGGGGGACGGTGTTGCGGATGCCCGCGACCACGTCCTCGCCCTGGGCGTTCTGCAGGTAGTCGCCGTAGACGCCCTGGTGGCCGGAGGCGGGGTCGCGGGTGAAGGCGACACCGGTGCCGGAGTCGGGGCCCAGGTTGCCGAAGACCATGGAACAGACGTTGACCGCCGTGCCGAGGTCGCCGGGGATGCGCTCCTGGCGGCGGTAGAGCTTGGCGCGGTCGGTGTTCCAGGAGTCGAAGACCGCGTGGATGGCGAGGTCCATCTGCTCGCGCGGGTCCTGCGGGAAGTCCCGGCCGGCCTCGGTCTTGACGATCTTCTTGAACTTGGTGACGAGCTTCTTGAGGTCGGCCGCCTCCAGCTCGGTGTCGACCGTGACCTTCTTGGCCGCCTTCGCCGCCTCCAGCGCCTCCTCGAAGAGGTCGCCGTCGACGCCGAGCACCGTCTTGCCGAACATCTGGATGAGGCGGCGGTAGGAGTCCCAGGCGAAGCGGTCGTCGCCGGCCTGCTTGGCCAGGCCCTGGACCGACTTGTCGGAGAGGCCGATGTTGAGGACCGTGTCCATCATTCCGGGCATCGAGAACTTCGCGCCGGAGCGGACCGAGACGAGGAGCGGGTCGTCGGCCTGGCCGAGCTTCTTGCCCATCCTCTCCTCGAGGGCCACGAGGTGGGCGGTGACCTCGTCACGCAGTGCCGCGGGCTCGTCGCCGCTGTCGAGGTAGACCTTGCAGGCCTCGGTGGTGATGGTGAAGCCGGGGGGCACGGGGAGACCGAGGTTGGTCATCTCGGCGAGGTTCGCGCCCTTGCCGCCGAGGAGGTCCTTGAGGTCCTTGTTGCCTTCGGTGAAGTCATAAACAAACTTCACGCCCTCAACGCTCTGAGCTACGTGGCCTACGTGGGGATCTTTGTTTTCCGACACAGGTCCCAACTCCTTGAGGACGCGGTGGCTGCCCTGACGGCGAGGAACATACCCAGATCGAAGGCACCTGGGTACGTCCACTTGCGCGTCATGCGCCTGTAACCACCCGTCCGCCAGGAGATCGAAAGTCAAGGCTTGGCAAGGAACGGAGCTGATATGCGTTCACCTCCTGAAGGCGACCATCCCCACCCGGCCCCCATTCCGCTCACCTGAGCGGCATTCGGCACGCCTGAGTTCGCTCGATGAACAATCAAAGGGTGGCACCGAGTGCCACACCTTGAAGTCGCAGAGCCGCCCTTGATTCGCTCATCTGAGCGCAACCGCTATCAGAGGTGGCGAGAATCACGCCGTTCGAAGGGGCCCGATTTCACCATGCGGACCGCTCCACGGGACGGAAACACCCCCGTCACACCCCCAGCGCGACCAGCCGCTGCTCGGCCCGCTCCGGCGCGTACAGATGCTCGACGACCAGTGCACCCGCGCCCACCAGCCCCGCCCGCTCCCCCAGCTTCGAGGTCACCACGTCCAGATGGGCCGTGGAGCGGGGCAGCGCGCGCTGGTAGAGCAGTTCACGGACGCCCGTGAGGAAGGAGGTTCCGGCCAAATCGCCGGCGATCATCAGGACACCGGGGTTCAGCAGGGTCACGACCGTCGCCAGGACGTCCCCGACGGTCCGGCCCGCCTCCCGCGCGAGGGCCGTCGCCCCCGGGTGACCGGCGACCAGCAGATCCCGCACATCTGAGCCGGAGGCCGCCGCAACGCCCGCCTCCGCCAGCCGCCGGGCCACGGCGCCGCCGCTCGCGACCGCCGCCAGACAGCCGTACGAGCCGCACTTGCACAGCGCCTCCGCGCCCTGCGGCACCCGGATATGGCCGATGTCGCCGGCGCCGCCGTCGATCCCCCGGTATATCGAGCCGCCCACCACGACCCCGGCGCCGATGCCCGTGGAGACCTTGACCAGCGCGAACGCCGAGCAGTCGGCGTATCCCGCGCGCTGTTCGCCGTACGCCATGAGGTTGGCGTCGTTGTCGACGAGGACCGGTGTCCCGGCGGGGCCGGACGCGTGGTCGGTGAAGGCGCGGGCCAGGCGGCCTCTTATGTCGTAGCCGTCCCAGCCGGGCATGATCGGCGGCTGCACGACGCGGCCGGTGTCGGTGTCGACCGGGCCGGGGACCGCGAGGCCGATGCCGCAGACCGCGTCGGCCGGGTGGCCCGCCTTCTCCAACAACTCTGCGAACCGGCGCCCGAGTTCGTCCAGAACGACGTCGGGGCCCTCCTCGATGACCAGGACACCGGTGTGCTCGGCCTGGATCTCGCCGGTGAGGGAGAGGACGGCGGCGCGGGCGTGGCGGGTGTCGAGGTCGGCGGCGAGGACGACCGCGTGCTCGTCGTCGAACTCCAGGGTGATGGAGGGGCGGCCGCCGAGCGGCGAGCCGACGGGGCCACCGGCGCCCTCGCGGAGCCAGCCCGCGCGGAAGAGCCGGTCCAGGCGCTGGCCGACGGTCGCCCGGGAGAGGCCCGTGGCCTGCTGGAGCGCGCCCCGAGTGGTGGCCCGGCCGCTGCGGACCAGCTCCAGCAGATCTCCCGCCCCGGCGTGACTACCCACCCTCACAGCCCTTCCGCTCATGTCGTCCTCGGTGCCGCCATTGTCGCCGCCCCGGGGGAATTCGTTCCCCCGCACCCTCTTGCGTTCACCAACTCTGCATTACATATTGAGTTTTGCGTGTTAAGTAGACGTAACTCTACGGTAGCTACCGCCGAACCGGTCGGCACCTTCTCCTCAGGGAGCCCCGCGTGGACCGCACGACCCAGCTCACCGCCCGTCGACCAGGCACGAGAACCCGCGCCGGGGACGACGTATACGATCCGGCCGGATCGCCGCACCGCGCGGCGGCCGAGGTGCTGGCGGCCAACTGGACGGGCCGGTCCACCGTGCCGTCGCGCACGCTGTATCCCCACCAGTGGTCCTGGGACTCGGCGTTCATCGCGATCGGCCTGCGGCATGTGTCGCCGCTGCGGGCGCAGACCGAGCTGGAGACGCTGCTCGCGGCGCGGTGGGGGGACGGGCGGATCCCGCACATCGTCTTCAACCCCTCGGTGCCGCTGGACGCGTACTTCCCGAGCCCCGACTTCTGGCGCTCCTCGACGGCGGGGCGCGCCGCCGGTGCCCCGCGCACGACCGAGACCTCGGGCATCGTGCAGCCGCCGGTGCACGCGCTGGCGGCGTGGCTGGTGCACCGGGCCGACCCGGAGCTGTCCCGGGCGCGCGGCTTCCTGGCCCGGGTCTATCCGGGGCTGGCCGCCTGGCACCGCTATCTGCTGGACCGCCGCGATCTGGGCGGCGGCGGACTGGCCTCGGTCGTCCACCCCTGGGAGCAGGGCATGGACAACAGCCCCACGTGGGACGCGCCCCTCGCCCGGATCACCCCGGCCCCCGCCCGCTCCTTCCGGCGCGCCGACCTCGACCACGGCGCGGCCGAGGACCGGCCGACGGATCTGGACTACGGGCGGTACGTACGGCTGGCGGCGGACTACCGGGACGCCGGGTACCGGGACCGGGACCGGGTGGGCGATCGGTCCACTGACCGGGTGGGCGATCGGTCCGGTGGGAGACGCCGGCGCGGGGCGGAGGAGTTCGCCGTCGAGGACCCGGCCTTCAACGCGCTGCTCATCGCCTCCGAGCACGCCCTCGCCCGGATCGCGAAGGAGTTGGGCGCGTCGGGCACAGCCCGGCACACGCGCGCCGAACGGCTGACGGCGGCCCTGGTGGAGCGGCTGTGGGACCCTGCGGAGGGCATGTTCCTCTGCCGCGACGTCACCAGCGGCGCCCTGATCCCCGAGCGCGGCGTCTCCGGCCTCGTCCCCCTGCTGCTCCCGGGTCTTCCCCGGGACATCGCCGCCACCCTCGTCCGCACCCTGCACGGCCCGCACTTCGGGCTCGGCGACACCACCCTGCTGGTGCCGTCGTACGACCTGACCGGTGAGGCCTTCGATCCGCACCGCTACTGGCGCGGCCCCGCGTGGTTCAACACCAACTGGATGCTGGAGCGGGGGCTCAGGCTGCACGGGGAGCAGGGGCGGGCCGACGCGCTGCGGACGTCGCTGCTGGAGACGGCGGTGGCGTCCGGGTTCGCCGAGTACGTCGACCCGTACACCGGTGAGGCGTGCGGGGCGGCCGGCTTCGGCTGGACGGCCGCGCTCACCCTCGACCTGCTGCATCGGGACGACCACGGTCGCCCGCCCGCCGGGGAGCGGCAGCGCGCCCGGGAGCGCCACCACGCACGGCACCACGAAACCAACGAGACCAACGAGACCAAGTTCGGCATGAGTGACCAGGGAGGGGACCGGGGATGACGGACCGGCATCACCTGCTCGTGCGTGGCGGGACGTTCGCCGCCGTGGGCGACGGCGGCGACATCAGCGGCGTACGGGGCGGCAGTTCGCCGGACGGGTTGTTCGTCCGGGACGCCCGGCATCTGAGCCGGTGGCAGCTGACCGTCGACGGCGCGGTTCCCGAGACGCTCACACCGGTCGCGGACGGTGACGTCGCCCGCTGTGTGCTCGTGCCCCGGGGCGGTCGCCGGGAGCCGCCCGCGTACACGCTCTTCCGTGAACAGGCCGTCTCCGACAGCGCGTTCGTGGAGACCCTGCGCGTCACCAGCAACCGGCCGGTGCCGACGACGGTCAGGATCGCGATCACCGTCGACGCCGACTTCACGGACCAGTTCGAGCTGCGCTCCGACTTCCGTACGTACGCCAAGAGCGGTGTCGTCCGCAGGCGCGAAGTCCTCGACGACGGGGTGGAGTTCAGCTACCGGCGCGGAGAGTGGCGGTCCTGCACGACGGTGACGGCCGAGCCCGCGCCGGACGGTGTGGAGGAGACGGGGACGGGGGCGCGGCGGCTCGTCTGGGCCCTGGACGTGGCGCCGCACGGCTCGGCGGAGCTGACCTGCCGGGTGATGGCGCGCACGCACGGCGACCGCCGGGCCCTGCGCGTGCCGCGCTCCCCGGCCGCCGTGCACGAGCAACTGCGCGCAGCGGAGGACGAGTTCGTGGAGGGCGTGGCCTTCCCCACCGGCTGGCCGGAGCTGGCCGCCGCGTGCGCGCGCGGCCTCGCCGATCTCGCCGCGCTCCAGGTCCCGGCGACCGGCCCGGACGGCGAGACCCTGCGGGTGCCCGCCGCCGGGGCGCCGTGGTTCCTCACCCTCCTCGGCCGGGACGCCCTGCTGACCTCCCTCTTCGCGCTCCCCTACCGGCCGGAGCCGGCGGCCGCCACACTGCTCGCGCTCGCCGCCGCCCAGGCGACCGAGGTCGGTGTCGACTCGGTGGCCCAGCCCGGCAAGATCGTGCACGAGGTGCGGCACGGTGAGCTGGCGCACTTCGGGCAGGTCCCGTACGGCCGTTACTACGGCTCGGTGGACGCGACGCCGCTCTTCCTCGTCCTGCTCGGCGCGTACGTCGAGCAGACCGGGGACGTCACCCTGGCCCGCCGTCTCGAACCCCATGCGCGGGCCGCGATCGGCTGGATGCTGGACCACGGCGGCCTCACCTCGCGCGGTTACCTCGTCTACCGCGCCGACCAGGGCGGCCTCGCCAACCAGAACTGGAAGGACTCCCCCGGGGCGATCTGCTCCGCCGACGGCAGTCGGCCCGCCACCGGGCCGGTGATGGCGGCGGGCGCGCAGGGCTACGCGTACGACGCGCTGCGCCGCACCGCCGTGCTGGCCCGCACGGTGTGGGAGGACGAGGTGTACGCGGCGCTCCTGGAGCAGGCGGCGGGTGATCTGCGCGACCGGTTCCAGCGGGATTTCTGGATGCCCGGGCACGGGTTCCCCGCGCTGGCGCTGGACGGGGAGGGCGGGCAGGTCGACGCGCTCGCCTCGGACGCGGGGCATCTGCTGTGGTCGGGGCTGCTGGACAAGGAGTACGGGAAGGTGGTGGGGCGGCGGTTGCTGGAGCCGGACTTCTTCTCCGGGTGGGGGGTGCGGACGCTGGCCGCGGGGCAGCCGGCGTACCACCCGCTGTCGTACCACCGGGGGTCGGTGTGGCCGCACGACAACGCGCTGATCACGTTGGGTCTGGCGCGGTACGGGCTGCACGACGAGGCGCGGGCGGTGGCCTCCGGCATGGTGGACGCGGCGTCGGCTGCCGGGCATCGGCTGCCGGAGGTGTTGGCCGGGTACGGGCGGGAGACGCATCCGGTGCCGGTGCCGTATCCGCACGCGTGCGTGCGGGAGGCGCGGTCCGCGGCGGCGCCGTTGGCTTTGCTGACGGCGGTGGGCGGTGCGTAGGACTCCGTCGGGGGGCTGTTTCTTATACACAACTCCGAGCCAAAGAAAAAGG
>NZ_JARGEE010000140.1:0-20465 GCF_033794485.1 Streptomyces sp. MB09-02B | reverse complement strand
CGGACCGCAGGGCGCCGGCCGCGCCGCGGCCGCCGGTGTACCGCCCGAGGTAGTTGAACCCGTACGCGGGCGCCGGGAGTCCGGCGAACCGGTCGCGGGAGCGGAGATCGCGGGAGGCTGGGAGGGGCTGGTGGGAACGGCGGTCGAGCCCGGTGTCACAGGACGGCGACCGGGTTGACGGGGGAGCCGGTGCCGCCCGGGACGTTCAGCGGGGCCACGACGAGGAGGAACTCGTACCGCCCCGCCTCGGCGGTCGCGACGGCGAGTGCCTCCAGGTCCAGGTTGTCCAGCAGCGGCACCCCCATCGCCGCCACCGCCAGGGCGTGCACCGGCGAGTGCACGCCCGCCACGGGCGACGGCCGCACGTCGCTGTCCCCGTCTCCGCCCAGCAGCGCGATGCCCCGTTCGGCCAGCAGGGGTACGGCGTCCACGTGGAAGCCCGCGCTCGCCGCACCGGGGTCCCAGGCACCGAGTTCCTCGCGGCGGCGGACGTGCCCCGACCGCAGCAGCACCGCGTCGCCCTCGCCGATCGTCACGCCGAGCGCGTCCTCCGCGGCACGGACGTCCCCGGCGCACACCGCCTGCCCCGGCTCCAGCCAGGGGACGCCCAGCACGGTGGGGAGGTCCAGGAGGACCCCTCTCGTGACCAGGGGTCCCAGCGCCGACACCGCGCCGAACCGGGCGCCCGCGGCGTCGACGTTCTCGCGGGCCGGCCTGCCGTCGTAGAGGAGTCCCCCGTAGGCGATGTGGCTCAGGGCGTCGAGATGGGTGACGCTCTTGCCGTGGTAGTCGGCGGCGATGAAGTCCTTGTGGGTCGTGGGCTCGGGGCCCTCCACGTCGCCGAGGTCGGTCATGTGGTGCAGGGCGGGTCTCCGGTTGTCCGGGCCCGACCGGGTGTTCCAGGGCAACGCCATCGGGACGACCACGCCGGACCGCACCCCTCCCACGGCCCGTCGCACATGGTCCCCGGTCACCCGGTTCCACGCGCCACGATCGGGCCGGTCCCAGCGACCCCAGGTACGGACCGCCTCGAAGAGAGCGTCGAACTCCTCGCGCGAGAGGGTGGGATGCGCGCTCATGCGGCCACGTCCTCACTGTTCGGGTCGGACACCGGATAGGGAGGGCGAGGGCACGGCGCCCCGTAAGTACCTTATGGCCGTTCGGCACGCCGGAGCGAGCGGGGTGCACGGGGCCCCGGACATGGCAGAGGGCGGCGGCCCGGTTCGGCAGCAGCCCCTGGTGTCACCGGGGTGGCGAGGGCTTTGACCGGTTTCCCGGTGTCCCGGTTTCCTGGTATCCCGGTATCCCGGTATCCCGGTGTGCACGCATCGTTGCTCGTTCCGGCCCAACTGCCGCCGGAGACACCCGACTTCCGCGGCTCCGAGGCACGGCGCCATGCCACCCTCGCTCCACCGGCACCCTTCGTCGCCCGCCCCGCCGGGCGGCACGACGGCGCGGCGGGGGCCATGCCCCGGCCGGGGCGCCACCGGGCGGCGTCTCAGGCGCCTCCGCCCACCCAGGTGTCGACCCAGCCGAGTGGATACGGGTCCGCTCCGTCCGTAGCCGGGGCCGCGGGTTCCCCGCCCGCCGCGTTGAAAGCGGTCAACGCGTCGACGAGCGCGGCCCGTTGTCTCGGGGCGAGGCGCTCGACGACCGTGGCGAGTTCGGCGCGCCGCCGGGTCATGACCTCCTCGACGGCGCGCCGGCCCTCGTCCGTGAGCCGGAGCAGGGTCTCGCGGCGGTTGTCGGGGTTGGTCTGCCGGTCGGCGAGCCCGGCGGCGATCAGCCGGTCGACCATGCGCATCGCGGTGGACGGGGCGACCTGGAGCTGGTCGGCGAGGACGACGAGCTTCGTGGCGCCCCGGACGGACAGCACCACCAGCATCCGGAACTGCGGCAGCGTCACCCGCTCCTCGACAGCGGCGAGGGACCGTGCGGAGATCGCGACCAACAGCCGCGACGCGGTGAGCACCGCGCGCGTCACCTCGTCGACGTCGTCCACGCCACCTGCCGGACCCTCGCGTTCAGTCATGGTCCCTTTCTATCCCGCCGTGCCGTGCGGACCGTCGGCGGATCCGCACAGATTTTCCCTCCTCATGACCGAGGCGGGCCGGTCCCTGACAGGTCGGCCCCCTGGCAGGCGGGGCTGCCGTCGAAGGCGATCAGCACGGCGGACCCCTCCGCCGGCAGCGCCGCCCGCAGGACGCGACCGGACTCGTCCCAGTCGAGCACGGTGGGCCCTGCCGCCTCGAACAGCACCCGGGGCCGGCCGTCGACACGCGGCAGCGCCAGGGTCACCGTCCCGGGCGCCCCGTCGCGCCGCCACAGCGCCAGCAGGGTCGTGCCGCCGTCGGCGGTCAGCGCGAGGGCGAGCCGGTCGTCGCGCCAGCCCGGCAGGCCGAGGGGCCAATGGGGGCGGGCGGTCGGCAGGAGGTGGCGGTACGTCTTGTAGGTGGCGAGGGCCGCGCGGACGAGGGCCGACTGCTCGGGGTCCAGGAGGTCGGGGCGGCCGCTGAGGTGGACGCGGCCGAGCATCGCCGACACCAGCACCGTGCTGAGTTCGGCGGCGGTGTGCTCGGGCTGCGGGTACGCCCAGACCGCGCCCTGTTCCGGGGTGACGGCCGAGGGCGCGGCGGCGGCCACGGCCGGGAGCAGGCGGAAGTCCTGCTGGTCGGTGACCGAGTGGATGGGCAGCCGGGAGAGGATCGCGTGGTCGGTGCGGCTGCCGCCGGCCGCGCAGCTCTCCAGGACCAGTCCGGGATGGCGGTCTAGGACGCCGTCCAGCCAGGCGAGGTGGGCGCGGTTGTGGCCGAGGAGACCGTCGCCCGGGCTGTCGGTGCCGTGCGGCCCGTCGGTGCCCGCGCCGATGTCGATGTTGTGGTCGAGCTTGAGGTAGCCGACGCCGTAGTCCCGTACGAGCCGGTCGACGACCGTGTCGAGGTGGGCGCGGGCGGCCGGATGGCGCAGGTCGAGCTGGTGGCGGCCCCATTCCACGAGGCGGACGCCGTCACGGCGGAAGAACGCCTCGTCGGGCAGCGCGGCGACCGGGCTGCGCACTCCCACGACCTCCGGCTCCAGCCACAGCCCCGGTACCATCCCCGCCTCGCGGATCCGGTCGAGGACCTCCCGCAGCCCGCCGGGGAACCGGGACGGCGACTCCTCCCACTCCCCCACCGCGTCCCACCAGCCCGGTACCCCGCCGGGGCCCACCGTGCCCGGCGGCTCGGCGTCGTACCAGCCCGCGTCGACGCAGAAGACCTCGGCGCCCGCCGCCGCGGCCGCGTCGACCAGGGGCAGCAGTGCCTCGGTGCCGGGCTCGCCCATGAGGCTGTTCATGAAGTCGTTGAAGACGACCGGGAGTCGGTCGTGGTCCGGGTGCGGCCGGCGGGTCGCGCGCCGGTGCGCGGTCAGCGCCCCGACCGCCGCGTCGAGGCCGCCCTCCGGGACGAGGGCCACGGCGGCCGGGACCGTGCGGAAGGAGTCGCCGGGCGCGAGGCGGCGGCGCCAGTGGTGTTCGCGGTCCGTGGGACCGGACAGGCTCAGGTACACGTCGTCGAAGCGGTCGCCCAGTTCGGCGTGCCAGGAGCCGTTGTGCTCGATCTGCCAGAGCAGGGCGCGACCGCCGGCCGTCTCCTCCAGACAGCCCATGGGCAGGTACTCGGACGAGGACCACGCTCCGGTGCTGGTCACGGCGACGCGGTTCTTCGACCCGGTCTGGCCGTACGCGACCATGCCGACGTCGTACAGGCCCCGTTCGGCGAGCGTGGCCCGGGACCAACGGAACTCGCCGCTCCAGGGGTTGGCGGCCAGCCACAGGGAGAGACCGTCCTCCCAGCGCGCACCGGGCGGGAGGCCGCGGGCCAGGTTGGCGAGGGCGAGGGAGGAAACGTATTCCAATGTCACCGCGGAACCGCCCCCGTTCTCGACGTGGGCCTCGGCGTGCAGTACGGGGATGCCCGCGCGCAGCCGGTACACGGCGGTCACCCGCAGCCCGGTGGCCCCGTCAGCCATCCGGACGCGCAGCGTCCGCACCCCGTCGACGTCCTCCTCCTCGTGGCCGGTGCAGCGGAGCGAGCGGGAGAGCGCGCCGTCCACGTGCCGCTTCCCCGACGTGCCCAGCCGCCCACCACCCGCGACCTGGACCTCCACCACGGGCAGCGCGCTCCGGACGAGCCGCTCGCATCGCTCCGGCTCCCGGCCGGGATCGGGCAGGCCGGAAGCCTCCCCCACGGCCAGCAGCCGCGCGGGGCCGACGGGGTCGAGGGAGACGAGGAGCGACAACTCGTCGCTGCCCCAGCGCAGATGGGTGAGGGTCATGGGTGGGCTCCGGCGTCCGAGGAGTGCGGTAAGCGTGCTGCAGTAAACGTTTACTCTACGTCGATGAACCCAAGGAACGACCCCTCACCCTATTGAATGCTTGATTCAGCAGCTCTAGCCTCCTTCGATGGCTTCAATCACCCCTCTCCTCCCACGCTCACGGCGTCTCCCCTGGGCGCTGTTGCTGGCCCTGAGCCTGAGCCTCCCGTCGTTCCCCGCGGCCGCCACCGCACCGCCCCCGCTGTCCGCGCCGTCCGCGCCGTCCTCCGCGAAGCCCCCGTCGGTGCCCGAGCTGTGGCCGACGCCCCGGCAGGTCGAGGGCGACGGACGTCGGTTGACCGTTCCCGACCGGGTGGTGGAGGTCGTCGGGCCCCGCACCGACCCCTCCGCGCGCGAGGTCGTCGAGGCCGCGTTGCGGGCCGCCGGCGCCGACCGGATCGTCACCGTGCCGGCCGGGAAGCGCCCCCCGGCCGCCCGGCTCACCGTCTACGTCGGCGGGCCCGACGAGAACCCGGCGACCGAGGGCGCGCTGCGGCGGCTCGGCGTCGGGTCCCCGGCCGGGCTGCCCGCCGAGGGGTACGTCCTGGCCTCCGGACGCGGCTCCGGCCGTACCCTGCTCGCCCTCTCCGGCGCCGACACCACCGGCACGTTCTACGCCGCCCAGACCCTGCGCCAACTCCTCACCGGCAGACACCTGCCCGAGGTGACCGTCCGGGACTGGCCCACGGCCGCGCTGCGCGGTGTCGTCGAGGGCTTCTACGGCACTCCGTGGTCCCACGCCGAACGGCTGAGCCAACTCGACTTCTACGGCCGCACCAAGCAGAACGTGTACGTCTACTCCCCGAAGGACGACCCGTATCTGCGGGAGCGGTGGCGCGACGAGTACCCGGCCGACCGACTGGCCCAGGTGCGCGAACTCGTGGAGCGGGCCGCGGCCAACCACGTGCGCGTCACCTACGCCCTCTCGCCCGGACTGTCGGTCTGCTACTCCTCGGACGGCGACATCACCGCGCTGGTCCGCAAGTTCGCCTCGCTGTACGACCTCGGGGTGCGGTCCTTCGCGATCCCGCTGGACGACATCAGCTACACCAAGTGGAACTGCGCGGCGGACGAGGAGCGTTTCGGCAGCGGGGGCGGGGCCGCCGGCGCGGCGCAGGCGCATCTGCTGAACCGGGTGTGGGAGGAGTTCTCCGCCGGGCGCACCGGGCTCGATCCGCTGGAGATGGTCCCCACCGAGTACTCGGACCTCGCGGACACCCCGTACAAGACGGCGCTGCGCGAGCGGTTGGACCCGGACGTGGTCGTGGAGTGGACCGGCGTAGGGGTGATCGCTCCGACGATCACCACCGCGCAGCTGCGGCAGGCCCGTGAGGTCTACGGGCATCCGATCCTGGTCTGGGACAACTACCCGGTCAACGACTACGTCACCAGCCGCCTCCTGCTCGGCCCCCACACGGGCCGGGAGGCCGGGGTGGCGCGGGAGTCCGTCGGTGTCACCGCCAACCCGATGGTGCAGGCCGAGGCGAGCAAGCTCGCGCTGTTCACGTCGGCGGCCTACCTGTGGAACGCGGACGCGTACGACCCCCGGGCCGCCTTCCTCGCCTCCGTCCGGGATCTGGCGGGGCCGGGGGCGGCCCGATGGCTGCGGATCTTCGCCGAGAACAGTTGCTCCTCCCAGCTGGACGCCACGGAGGCCCCCACACTGACCGAACTCCTCGCCGCCTTCCACGAGGCGTACGAGGAGGACAGCGGTCTCGACGGGGCCGCGACCGCGCTGCGGTCGTACTTCACGGACATGGCCGCCACGCCCGCGCAGCTGCGCGCCCGTCTCGCCAACCCCGGTTTCCTCAAGGAGACTTCGCCCTGGCTGGACAAGCTCGGCTCCTACGGCGACGCCGGTCTGACCGCCGTGGACCTGCTGCTGGCCGGCAAGCGGGGTGACGCCGACGCGGTGTCGACGTACTGGAACCGGCTGCGCGGCGAGCGCAAGGCGCTGGACGCGATACCGCAGCAGGTGTCGCCGGGGGTGATGGACCAGTTCCTGTACGAGGCGATGCTCCAGCACGCGCCGGACCCCGGCGTCGACGCCTCCTTCGCCCCGGGTTCGCTCTCCTTGAAGCCGGGAGCCTCCGGGGCGGTGGCTCTCCGTTTCTCCTCCGCCGCGGAGGCGCGGACGGTCACCTGGAAGCTCGACGTACCGGACGGAGTGACCGCCTCCCCCACCGAGGGAACCGTGACCGTCCCGGCCGGGGGCGGCGCCTCGGCCGACGTCACCGTCACCGTCACTGTCACCGGGGTCACCGAGGGCGTCCACTCCGTCGTCGTGTCCGGCTCGGGCGTCCTCGACCGGGCGATCCCGGTCCAGGTCACCGACGGGGGCGGGTCGTCGAGGGCTCTGACGGCCAACTTCAGCGGGGCCTCGGTCAGTTCGATCGATCTCTCGTCGGGGAAGAGCACGGACATCGCCGTGGGCGCCAATCCCGGTGAAGTGGTCGTGAGCGCCGACGGCCGGACCGCCTACGCCGCGAACCAGGGCTCGAACTCGGTCAGCGTCATCGACGTGGCGCGCGGCGAGGTCACCGCCACCGTAGGGGTGGGCCGTGTTCCCGCCGGACTCGCGCTGACACCGGACGGCGGCACGCTGTGGGTGGCCAACTACACGGACGGCACGGTGCAGCCGGTGGACACGGGCACGTTGCGGGCGGGCGCGACCATCACGGTCGGGTCGGGGCCGGAGAACATGGCGGTCACCCCGGACGGGCGGACGCTGTACGTGGCGAACATCCACGACAACACCGTCTCGCCGGTCGACCTGGGCGTGCGGAAGGCCGGGGCGGCGATCCCGGTCGGCCCCCGCCCCTTCAACGTGGTGGCCGCGCCGGACGGGAAGACCGTGTACGTGTCCAACTCCGGTGGGTCGACGATCACTCCGATCGACACCGCGAGCAACGACACCGAGCCGACGCTGCTCGTCTCCGGCCAGGCGTACGGCCTCGGGCTGTCACCGGACGGCCGGACGCTGTGGGTGAGCCCCAGCACGGGGGACTACGTCACACCGGTCGACACCGTGACAGGTGCGCCCGGCAAGCAGGTCACCGTCGGCAGGTCCGCGTTCGACGTCGGCCTGGACTGGGCCGGCGGCACGGCCTATGTCACCACGGCCGACGGCAACAGGCTGGTGCCGGTCGACACCGCGACCGGCACCGCGGGGGCGCCGCTGACGACCGGCGCCTATCCGCTGGCGGTCGCGCTGACGCCCGTACCCGTGCCCTAGGCACCCGGGGCATCAGCTTGCGGTGCGCCGGATGCGGCCGGCGTACCGCTTCTCCAGTTCCAGGTTGCCCTCGAAGCCGCCGGGCACGTTGGCGGAGACGTAGACCGGAGGGCGGTGGCCGGAGGCGAGGAGTTGGGCGGCGGCCTCGGCGACGGTCATCTGGACGAGCATGACGCCGGTGAGGGTGGAGAGGGCGCAGATCGCACCGCCGCCCGGCAGTTCCAGCAGGGCGTCGCCGCGCGGGGCCGCGTTGTCGAGGACGACGTCGGCGAGGTCGGCGAGTTTCCTGCCGCTGGGGTGGGTGGCGGGGACGGAACGGGTGTGGGCGAGGGAGGTGAGGGCGAGCAGGCGGTGGCCGCGCTCCTTGGCGTGCAGGGCCATCTCGACGATGACGTTGTTGACGCCGGAGTTGGAGACGACGACGAAGAGGTCCTGGGGACGGGGGGCGGCCAGTTCGTAGAGGCGGACCGCCAGGCCGGGCTCGCGTTCGAGCAGTGGGTCGTCGAGGCCGCCGGGGTGGTCGCCGCCGAAGAGGACGAGGTCGGCCATCTGGATCCGGTTGGTGGGCACGAAGCCGCCGGCGCGGCCGGCGAGTTCGAGGACCATGGCCTGGGAGTGGCCGGTGCCGAAGGCCTGGACGACGCCGTCCGCGCGGACGCAGTCGGCGATCAGCGTGGCGGCGGCGCTCACGTCGGCGCGCGCGGACTCGGTGAGGCGGTGCAGGACGGCCAGGCCCTCGCGCGCGAAGCGGTCGGCGCTCACCGGCTCGGTCACGGACTCGTTGGCGGACTCGACGGACACCTGGGACTCCCCACTGGTGGATTGAACCACCCCATACGCACCTATCAGTGAATCACTGAATCACAGGCGCGGCATCCAGAGCAATGGCGCAGTTCACCCCCGAGTGCGGTTCGCAAAGCCCGGTCCTGGTATTCAGCCGATGCGTCAACGGGTGGCTGGTACCTTCTCTGCATGCCCTCGACCGATGTCACCACCCTGATCCGCACCGAGCTGCCCCGGCTGGCCGGCTCCCTGCGGAAGGTCGGCGAGCTGATCCTGGAGGATCCGGCCGCCGTCACCCACTGCTCGGCCGCGGAGCTGGGCCGGCGCACCGGCACCTCCCAGGCCACCGTGACCCGGTTCTGCCGGGCCATCGGCCTCGACTCCTACCAGCACCTGCTGATCGAGCTGGCCCAGGAGCGGGGCCGGGGCGAGTCCTCGGAGTGGGGCAGCGCCGAGATCGGCCCGGACATCTCCCCCGACGACAGTCTGGAGCGGGTCGTCCAGGTGGTCGGCACCGCCGATCTGCGGGCGATCCAGCAGACCATCGACCGGATCGACCTGGACTCCGTGGAGCGCGCGGCGCAGGCCGTGGCCCGCGCGCGCCGCACGGACGTGTACGGCGTCGGCGGCAGCGGCGCGGTCGCGCAGGAGACGGAGACCCGGCTGTTCCGCATCGGCTGCGCGGTGCGCGGCTGGACCGAGGTGCACGCGGCGACCACCTCGGCCGCCCTGCTCACGCCGGCAGACGTGGCGATCGGCATCTCCCACTCCGGCGCCACCCGGGAGGTGATCGAGCCGTTCGAGCTGGCCCGGGAGCGCGGTGCCACGACCATCGCCCTGACCGCCGATCCCCGTTCTCCGCTGGCCCGCGCCGCCGACATCCGGCTGATCTCGTCGTCGTCGGAGACCAGCTTCCGCACCGGCAGCATCGGCGCCCGCCACTCCGTGCTGATGCTCATCGACTGCCTCTACGTCCGTGTCGGGCAGCTCTCCTACCAGCGGGCGAGCGCCTCCCTGGCGCTGACCGACCACATCGCGGGGGCACACGCGGTGAAGTCCCGGCGCAGCCGCTGAGCGGGGCACGGCACGGCCGCCCCGGGCGAACGACTTTGCATGGATGAATCAACCAATATTCTCACGCATGGTTGATTGAACCACCCCGCGCTGCCAGGATGAGGCTCCCCCCAGCACTCGTAGGAGCCCCATGCGCGTCATCTCTGTCGAGTCGACCGAGCTCTTCGTCGGGACGGAGGACCAGCCGCACCAGGTGGTCGCCGTGGACGTCGAGCACGTCTCGGGCCGGCCGGTCCGGCTGAGCGTGGAAGGCCCCGGTGTCCGTGCCGTCGGACGAACCGTCGTCACCGTCGGCGAGGACGGCACGGTACGCGCCGAGATACCGGTGGCCACGGACGGACTCGCCCCGGGAGACCACCGGGAGATCACCGTCACGGCCGCCGACGGGGACCTGGCGGCCCGGCGGACCGCCGCGTTCACGGTCGCCGAGCCCGGCTGGACCATGTTCATGGTCAGCCACTTCCACTACGACCCCGTCTGGTGGAACACCCAGGCCGCCTACACCGAGACCTGGGACGTCGCCGACGACCCGGCCGTCACGGGCCTGCCCGCACGGACCTTCGACTCGCGCGGCCAGTCCGGCATGAGTCTCGTCCGCGCCCACTGCGACCTGGCCCGGCGCGATCCGGCGTACACCTTCGTGCTCGCCGAGGTCGACTACCTCAAGCCCTACTGGGACGCCTTCCCCGAGGAGCGGGCCTTCCTGCGGCAGCTGATCCGCACCGGCCGCGTCGAGATCATGGGCGGCACCTACAACGAGCCCAACACCAACCTCACCGGCGCCGAGGCGACCATCCGCAACGCGCTGTACGGCGACGGCTTCCAGCGCGGGATCATGGGGGCCGCGCCGGAGACCGCCTGGCAGCTGGACGCCTTCGGGCACGACCCGCAGTTCCCGGGGCTGATGGCGGACGCGGGGGTCACGTCGAGTTCGTGGGCGCGCGGCCCCTTCCACCAGTGGGGGCCGACCCTGTCGGTGTTCGGGGAGGAGCCGCGCGATCCTCGGCGGATGCAGTTCCCGGCGGAGTTCGCCTGGATCGCCCCGAGCGGACGCGGCCTGCTGACCGCGTACATGGTCAACCACTACGGCGCCGGCTGGGCCATCGACAACGCGCCCACGCTCCCCGAGGCGGAGGCCGCCGCGCTCAAGCTCTTCCGGGGGCTGAAGAAGGTCGCGCTCACCCGGAACGTCCTGCTGCCGGTCGGCGGCGACTACGCCCCGCCGTGCCGCTGGGTGATGGGCATCCACCGCGACTGGAACGAGCGGTACGTCTGGCCCCGGTTCGTCAGCGGCGTCCCCCGCGACTTCTTCGCCGCCGTCCGCGCCGAGCTGGAGCGGGAGGGGCGCACCGCCTCCCCGCAGACCCGGGACATGAACCCGGTCTACACCGGCAAGGACGTCTCCTACATCGACACCAAGCAGGCCCAGCGGTACGGCGAGACGCTGCTCGCCGACGCCGAGGCCTGGGCGACCCTCGCCTCCCTCGTCACCGGGCACCCCTATCCCGACGCGGCCCTCGACAAGGCCTGGCGGCAGCTGATCTACGGCGCTCACCACGACGCCATCACCGGATCCGAGTCGGACCAGGTGTACATCGATCTGCTCACCGGCTGGCGGGAGTTGTACGACCTGGCGCGGGAGGTGCACGCCGACGCCACCCAGGCGCTCGCCGACCGGGTCGCGCCGCTGCCGGGCGACGGAACGGACCTGGTCGTCTTCAACTCCGCGACGTGGCGGCGCAGGGACGTGCTGACCGTCGCCGACCCCGGCCGGGTCCCGCTCGACCACACCGGGCTGCCGCTGCCCGCCGTGTCCGAGGACGGCGAACTGAGCGTCGTCGTAACGGAGGTGCCCGGCATGGGCCTCAAGGCGCTCGCGCTGGCGGACGGTTCGGTTCCCGGCTGGACGGCCGGTGAGGGGACGACCATCCGCAACGAGTTCTACGAGGTGACCGTCGACCCCGCGCGCGGCGGCGGCGTGTGCGGTCTGCGCGCGCTCGCCGGAGCCGGGGGCGGCCGGGAGCTGCTCCGGCCCGGGGACATCGGCAACGAGCTGGTGGTACAGGAGGAGTACCCGAGGCACCCGCGCTTCGGCGAGGGCCCCTGGCACCTCACCCCCACCGGTACCACGGCCGCCCGGAGCCGGGACGTGACGGCTGACATCGATGTCGAGCACTCGCCGGCCGGGTCCCGCATCACCGTCCGTGCCGACCTGGGCCTTTTCCGGTACACCCAGCGGCTCACCCTCTGGGCGGGTGTCGACCGGCTGGACGTGACGACGACCGTCGACGGCTACGACGGCGCCGACCGGCTGATCCGCGTGCGCTGGCCCTCGGACGTGCGCGGCGGGCTGCCGGTGCACGAGGTCGCGGACGCGGTCGTGGGGCGGGGCTTCGGCTTCGTGGACGTGGACAGCGAGCAGTTCCCGTGGACGCTCGACAACCCGGCCAACACCTGGTTCGGTCTCGGTTCCACGGCCCGAGTCGCCGTGCACGACGACACCGGCGTCCTGCTCGGCCACCGCTCGATCGGCGTCGCCGAACTGGTCTTCGACGACTGGGACGCCGCCGGCGAACTGGGCACCCCGCTCGCCGCCGCCCTGGTCCGCACCGGCGTCACGGCCACCTCGACGATCGCGGGCGGCCCCCGCTACGGCGATCTGGAGGTCGACTCCAACCTGCCCGACATCCGGATCGCCGTCGGCGGCCCGGAGCGCAACGCCCTGGTCGCCGAGGCTCTCGGCTGGGACCCGGCGGCCGCCCGCGAACTGCACCGCCAACTCGCCGAGGACGGTCTGGCGGCGGTGTGGGTGGCACCCCGCGCCTCCCTGCGCGAGGAGTGGGTGCCCGGGGCCGACCTGCGCGACCTGGAGCGACTGCCGCTGCTCGTGGTGGCCGGCGCCCGCCCCGGGGACGACGCGAAGGCCGTCGACGCGCTGATCGCCGACCTCGACGACGCGACCGTACGGGCCGTCGCGGCCGGGGGCGGCGAGGCGCTGCCGCCGGGCGACGCCTGGGACGGGCGGGGCTTCGCGATCCTGAACCGGGGCACCCCGGGCTGTGTCGTCACCTCCGCGGGCGACCTCTGCATGTCGTTGATGCGCTCCTGCACCGGCTGGCCCTCCGGCATCTGGGTCGACCCGCCCCGCCGCACCGCGCCCGACGGCTCCGGCTTCCAGCTCCAGCGCTGGTCGCACACCTTCGAGTACGCGGTCGTCGCGGGCGAGGGCGACTGGCGCGAGCTGGGCTGGCCGCGCGCGGGGCATGCCTTCAACCATCCGCTCACGGGGCGGTTGCGGACGCCCGAACATCCGCTCACCGCACGGCTGCGGGAGCCTGCCGGGACGGCGGCCGGCCTGCCGAGGACCGTGACCCTGCTGGCGCTGGAGCCCGAGGGCCGGGTGGTGCTGGACGCCGTCAAGCCCGCCGGATCGCCGCTGGCCCGGGGCGGCACCACGCCCGTGGACCCGGCGCGCGAGGTCGTCGTGCGGGCGCACGAGGTGGACGGGCGGCCTGTGCGGGCGCGGGTGACGGGACCGTCGGCGTGGGCCGAGGGCCGTCGGGCGGACGTGCTGGAGCGGGCCGGTGAGGCGCTGGCCCTCGGCGCGGACGGGGCGCTGGAGCTGGACCTCACGGGGTTCGAGGTGGCCACCGTGCGGGCCTCGCCCGTCGACGCCGCTACGCCCGTACGGTCCGGCGGGCCCACCGTCGACGCCTCGGCGGACGGGAGCCCCACGGCGCAGCTCTCGCCGGTGTGCGGGCTCCCCGAGGAGGGCGCCGGTGTCGCCGCGCACGAGCCCGCCCAGCCGGTGCACACCCGGTACTGGCTGCACAACTCCGGTCCGGCGCCCCGGGGGAACATGCCCGTGGCCGTCCACCTCTCGCCGGGCGCGCTGACCGCCGACGGGCCGGTCACGGCGACGGTGCGGATCTCCTCCGAGCTGACCGACACGCCGGTCTCGGGCACGGTCGCCCTGGAGGTGCCGCCCGGTTGGAGCGCCGAGCCCGCCGAGCTGCCGTACGCGCTCGGTGCGGGCGGCTTCTCGCTCACCGAGGTCGCGGTGACGCCTCCACCGGGGGCGGTGCCCGGCCGCTACGCGCTCGCCGCACGGCTGACCCACGGCGGGCAGACGTTCGAGGACGTGGTCACCCTGGACGTGCCCGGCGCGGCGGTGCGGGGCGAGCCGGACGGGCGCACCGGGCCGAGTGTGGTGATGGAGCTGGGTGTCGACCGGGTGGAGGTGCGCCGGGGCGAACGGGTGCGGGTACCCGTTCGCCTGCGGAACACCACCCGGGGGCCGGTGGGCGGGGCGTTCTGGGCGGTGTCGTCGTGGGGGACGTGGGCGGGCGTCGCACCAGGCCTCCAGGGCTTCTCCCTGGCCGCCGGGGAGAGCGCCGAGTGCCTGATCGAGATCGACGGCTCGGCGGTGCACCCGGGCTCGTACTGGCTGATGGCGAAGGCCGGGTGGCACGGCTGCGTGGCCTACACGGAGGCGGTCGTCCTGGAGGTGGGGCCGTGAACGGACCAGCGGCGCGCGGCGGTGGCCCGGGGCCGGACCGGCCCACCCCACCGGGCGGGCACCCGGCCCACGCCCCGCACGCCGCGCACGCCGCGCATGCGGCGCACGCCGCGCTCGTCTGCGGTGAGCCGGTTACCCGGGAGCGGGTGGACGTCGTGCTGGCGGTCGTGCCCGCGCGGGACCGGGAAGTGCGGCCGGAGGGGCAGGCGCGGGCGGAGCGGCAGCGGCGGCGGTGGGCGACTCAGGTGGTCGTCGCCGACGAGCTGGCCCGGCGGGCGTGCGCCGCGCGCGGGCTCGCGCCGCCGCCCGACGAGGCACCGTCCCGCCCGCTCGTGGTGTCCGGCTCCGAGGTCGCCGACCTGGGCAGCATCATCGCGGTGACGCTCGCCCACTCCCCCGCCTCGCGCACCCTGCTGGCGGCGCTGGAGGCCGAGCAGAGGGTGCTGGAGGAGGCCGTACGGGACTACTACGACCGCAATCCGGACCGCTTCCTCACTCCTGAGGCGCTGCGGCGCGGCGTCGACCCGTACGGCGGGGCGGCGCCGGGCGACTTCCTGCCGTACGACGAGGTCCACGAGGACGTCGCGGGCGAGTTGCGGCGAGCGTTGGGACGGCAGGCCTTCTTCGACTGGCTGGACCGGGCGCGGGCCGACGTGGAGTACACGCCGGGGCACGAGCACCCGGGCGACCCCTCGCACCCCGACCACGAGCACCGGCACTGAACACGCCCACCGTTCGCCGAGCCCGTCGGAAACGCCCTGGAATCGAAAAGCAACACGGCCAGGCATTGACCTCCGATGAATTCTGGTCCACCTTTTCATCAATCGGAGTCCAAGTTGGTGATTTGAACCAGCAACTCGACCCCGGCAACTCGACCCCAGCAGCTGACTGATCGCAGGAGGCGACATGCGCGCGAGAAGAGTGACCGGATGTGTGGTGGGCGTCATCGCCCTCACCCTGACCGCCGCCGGCTGCGGCCTGTCGGGCGGGGGGTCCGACAGCGGGGACGCCACCGCCGGCGACTGCGAGGTCGACCAGGGCAACGTCGGCTCCGGCAAGCTCACCGGCGACGTCAAGGGCACGATCACCTTCCAGACGACGAACCTGAAGAAAGACTTCGGCGACTACTTCAACGGCGTCATCGAGGCCTTCGAGCAGGCCCACCCGGACACGACCGTGAAGTGGGTCGACGACCCGGGCGACGCCACGTTCACCCAGCGCCTGGTCGCGGACGCGCAGGGCTGCACGCTGCCGGACGTCGTGAACATCAACGTCAACACGGCGATCGCGCTCACCAAGAACGGCTATCTGCTCGACCTGGACAAGAAGGCCCCGGACGCCGGCGAGCCGTTCGTGCCCAACCTCTGGAAGTCGAGCAGGTACGCCGACTCCACCGGCGCCGAGGTGCACAGCGTGCTCCCCTGGTACTCCGGCGGCATCGTGCAGACCTTCAACACCGAGCTGCTGAAGGAGGCCGGCCTCGATCCGGCCAAACCTCCGACGACCGTGCTCGGTCTGTTCGAGGACGCGCAGAAGATAGCCGAGGCCTCCGACGGCAAGTACTACGCCTTCCTCGCCAACCCGCAGCTGCGCATCCCCGCCGACTGGCAGCAGATGGACATCAAGATCCTCTCCTCCGACGGCAAGAAGTTCACCTTCGCCGACGACCCGAAGACCGCGCGGTGGGTCGAGGCGATGACCAGGCTCTACAAGGCCGGCGGCATGCCGAGGGACTCGCTCTCCTCCACGCAGGACCCGGCCAACGTCTACGGCCAGGGCAAGCTGGTCTACGGCCCGACGAACCCCAACTTCCTGCGCTTCATCCAGCAGAACAACCCGAGCGTCTACAAGAAGACGGGGGTCGCCCGCTTCATGCTGGACGACCTCGGCCACACCGTCGGCGCCCCGCAGTACATCGGCGTCGCGTCCACCAGCAAGAACGCGGCGACCGCGCTGTCCTTCGCGCAGTTCCTGACCAACGCGAAGAACCAGCTGGAGTGGGCGAAGGACCCGAACGTCGTCATCTTCCCCTCCACCACGGCCTCCCTGGACGACCCCTTCTTCCAGTCGGTCAAGGGCGACGACCCGTTCGCCGAGGCCCGCAAGATCGTCGCGAGCGACCGCAAGACCTCCACGGCCGACGAGATCGCCCTGACACCCGGTGAGCTGAACGCCATCACCGCCCAGATCCAGCTGGCCATGCAGGGCAAGAAGAGCGCCCAGGACGCCCTGGACGAGGCTCAGAAGAAGGCCAACGAGCTGATCGAGCAGGGCAGCTGAGTATGACCACCCTCTCTCCCCCCACCAAGGGACCGGGGGTCGCGGTCTCCTCCCGCGACCCCCGCCCCGGGGAACCGACCGGCCGGCGCCGCCTGTTGCGGGCCCTCAAACCGGGCCCCAGCGCCGACGCGGGCGGCGCCGCGCTGTACCGCCGCTGGTGGCTGCCGTGGCTGTGGATGTCCCCGGCGATCATCGGCATCAGCGTCTTCGGTCTGTACCCGTTCCTGAACACGCTCCTGCTGTCGTTCACCGACGCCAAACCGCTCGGCGGCGCCGCCTCGTTCGTGGGCCTGGACAACTACACCCGGATGCTGGGCGACTCCGACTTCTGGCTCGCCACCCGCAACAGCGTGCTGTACGCGGTGATCGTGGTCCCGCTGATGGTGCTGCTGCCGCTGATGCTGGCCGTGCTGGTGGAGAAGAACCTGCCCGGCATCGGCTTCTTCCGCTCCGCGTTCTACACCCCGGTCCTCGCCTCCAGCGTGGTAGTGGGCCTCAGTTGGCAGTGGCTGCTCAGCGACCAGGGCCTGGTCAACACCTGGCTGCAGAAGGCCCACATCATCCGGTCGGCGATCCCGTTCCTCTCCGACTCGTGGCTGATCCTGCTGTGCGCGATGGGGCTCACCCTGTGGAAGGGCCTCGGTTGGTACATGATCTTCTATCTGGCCGCGCTGGGGAACGTGCCCAAGGAACTGCACGAGGCCGCCGCCGTGGACGGCGCGGGCGCGGTCCGCCGCTTCTGGCACGTCACCGTGCCGGGCGTGCGCACCTCGATGATGCTGGTCGGCACCCTCACCGGTATCGGCTCGCTGCGCGTGTTCACCGAGATCTACATGCTCGGCGGCGCGACCGGCGGGCCCGGAGGCGCCGACCGCACCCTCCCCTTCTACATCCGGGACATCGCCCTCGACCCGCTCACCGGCAACGCCGGCTACGGCTCGGCGGTCAGCGTCGCCCTCTTCGTACTCACCCTGGGCCTCACGCTGCTCGCACAGCGACTGACGAAGGAGGACGAGTCGTGACCACCGCCGTGAAGGACCCTCGGACGGCCACGGCCGCGCCCCCGGCCGGGAGGCGGCGGCTGATGCCGCGCTGGAGGGACTACGGCCGCCCTCGCGAACTCGTCGTCCGATACCTGCTGTTGCTGTTCGTGCTCGGCATCACCGTCGGCCCGCTGCTGTGGCAGTTGCTGTCGTCGCTGAAGGGCGTCGGCGAGGACGTGTTCGGCGAGAACGCCTCCCTCTTCCCGCACGACCCGACGCTGCGCGCCTACCGTGAGGTGTTCGCGCAGGTCCCGGTCTGGACGTACATCCGCAACAGCCTGGTGGTCGTGGCGCTGTCCGTCACCAGCCAGCTGGTCTTCTCCACGCTCGCCGGCTACATGCTCTCCAAGCCGAGCTGGAAGGGCCGCAAGCTGGTCTGGGTGCTGCTGATGGCGTCCATGATGTTCCCCTTCGAGTCGATCATGGTGTCGCTGTTCCTGAGCATCCGTGACCTCGGTCTGGTCGACAGCCTGGTGGGGGTCTGGCTGCCCGGCTTCGTCGCCGCCATCAACGTGCTGATCATGCGGGCCGCGTTCCTCGCCGTACCGCGCGAGGTCGAGGACGCGGCGATGCTGGACGGGGCGGGCGAGTGGAAGCGGTTCCGGTATCTGTACCTGCCGTCCGCGTGGGGCGCGATCCTGGTGGTCACCATCAACACCTTCATCAGCGCCTGGGACGACTTCCTGTGGCCGCTGATCGTGCTGCGTACCGAGGACCACTTCACCCTCACGCTCGGCCTGTCCCGCCTCACGTCCTCCTCCTTCGGCTACGACCAGCGGATGGTGATGGCCGGCTCGGTGATCTCCGTGGTCCCGGTGCTGGTGCTGTTCGTCATCACCCAGCGGTGGTTCTACAAGGGTGTGTCCTCCGGGGCCGTCAAGCTCTGATGTCTCGGAGGTCCACGACGACGGGTACGACGTCCAGCGCCTCCCGCGCGGAGCGCGCGACCCGGATCTCCACGGTGTCGGTCCCGGCGGGCACCTCGAACGCCAGACGGACCGTACGGCGCTCGCCCGGCGCCAGGCCGACACCCTCGAACGCGCACAGTTCGAGGGTGCGCGGCCAGCTGCGGGTGATCAGCCTGCGCAGGTACACCTGCACGACAGAACGCCCGTACCGGTCCCCGGTGTTGGTGACGTCCACCTCGACCGTGCGCCCCGAGACCCGGGGCGCGCCGTGGTCGAAGGTAGTGTACGACAGCCCGTGCCCGAAGGAGTACGCCGGCTCGGCGCTCCCGTCGACGTACCCGCCGTACTCGGTGTCCTTGTGGTTGTAGTGGACGGGGAGCTGGGCGACCGAGCGGGGGACGGAGACCGGGAGCCGGCCGACGGGCTCGCCGAGTCCGAGGAGCACCTCGGCGACGGCCTCGCCGCCCCACGGACCCGGGTACCAGGCGGTGAGCAGTGCGGCAGCCGGTGCCTCGGGCAGCACATGCGGACGGCCCTGCATCAGGACGACCGCGGTGGGCGTGCCCGTCGCCACGACGGCCTCCAGCAGGGCCTCCTGCGCCGTGCCGAGCCGTAGGCCCGCGAGGTCGACGCCCTCGCCGCAGGTCATCTCCGACATCACGGTCCGCGCGGCGCCGTTGGCGTCGAACTCCGTGTCGGGGTTGCGGGCGCTGCTGCCGCCCAGCACGAGCACGGCCAGGTCGGCCGCAGCGGCTTCGGCGACCGCGGCCGGGACGCCGGTGAGGTCGGCGCCGGTGAGGGCCGCGCCCTCGGCGTGACGGACGTCCGTGCCGGGCGGGGCGAGGCGGCGCAGGGCGTCGAGGACGCTCGCACCGGTGCCGGGACGCTGCGGGGCGGTGTAGTCGCCGAGGTGGTGGCCGGTGGTGGCGGCGTGCGGGCCGAGCACGGCGACACGGCGTACCGAGGGCCCGACGGGCAGGGTGGCGGCCGGGTTGCGCAGGAGGGTCACGCAGGCGCGGGCGAGGTCGGTGCTGAGGGCGCGTCCGGTGCCCTCGGGGAGCGACGCGCGGCGCGTGTAGGGGTTCTCGAACAGACCGAGGCGGAACTTCAGGCGCAGGACACGGGCGACGGCGGCGTCCAGGGCGGCCTCGTCGACCATGCCGCGCTCGACGGCCTCCTCCAGGTGGGTGAAGCCCTCGTCCCAGAGGCTGAGGTCGACGCCCGCGTCCAGGGCGAGGGCCCCGGCGGAGACCTTGTCGCCGGTGATGCGGACGAGGCGGTCGACGGCGAGTCCGTCGGCCATGACCAGGCCGTCGAAGCCCCAGCGTTCACGGAGCAGTCCCGTGAGGAGGGCGCGGTTGCCGGAGCAGGGCATGCCGTCGACCTCGTTGTAGGCGGCCATGACGGCGGCGGCGCCCGCGCGGACTCCGGCACGGGCGGCCGGGAGGTGGATCTCGTGCAGTTCGCGGAGGCCGAGTTCGGACTCGGCGGAGTTCCGGCCGCCGACGGTGGCGCCCTGGCCGGCGAAGTGCTTGAGGACGACGGGGGCGCGGTCGGGGGCGAAGTGGTCTCCGGGGCCGCCCTGCATACCCCGGACGAGCGCCTCCGTCAGGCGGGCCGCGAGGTACGGGTCCTCGGTGAAGCACTCCTCGGTACGGCCCCAGCGCGGGTCCCGGGCGATGTCGAGTGCGGAGACGAGGGCCACGTGGCCGCCGCGGGCGCGGAGTTCGGCGGCGGCGTGCGCGGCGGCCCGCTCGTAGAGGTCGGGGTCCCAGGTGGCGCCGACGGCCAAATTGACGGGCAGGACCGTGCCGTCGAGTGCCATGTGGCCGTGCGGCACCTCCTCGACGAAGAGGGCGGGGATCCCGAGCCGGCTGCGCTCCAGGACGTGGCGCTGGACCAGGTCGGCGAGGTCGGCGCTGTCCTCGGCGCCCGGCCCGTCGCCGTGGCCGTCGCCGTGGCCGTCGCCGTGGCCGACGCCGGACCAGGCGTCGGCCCGCATCAGACCGTAGAGCGCGCCGAGCCCCGCGAAACGCTCGGTCTCGGCGGACAGGGCCTCGGTGAGTTCGAAGTGCCCGGCCGGGGTTCTGCGGTAGGCGTCCCAGCCGTACATCCGCTGGTTGAGCTGCCCGACCTTCTCGCGCCGGGTCATCCGGGAGAGGAGGTCGGCGCCCCTCTTCTCGACCGGGGCGGACGAGTCGCGGTACGGCGGCTGCGCGGGGGCGACGGCGGCCGGGGCGACCGGCTGGTCCTGAGGGGGCATGGGT
>NZ_JARGEE010000013.1:0-48517 GCF_033794485.1 Streptomyces sp. MB09-02B | reverse complement strand
TTAAAGGACAGTCCCTGGCCGGGAGACCCGCGTCACCCGTCCGAGTGACGGGCTTGCAGGCGTGGGATCTGGGCGGTTACGTTCGCCGCGACAACCGAAGACAGACATCGGCCCCCGGCCGGGACTGGCATCCCGAACGAGGGCCTGACCGATCAGGAAGAGAACGCTTCCCGATGGCTGGCCCGCAGTCTAACGCGCCCCTGCGCGCCGACGCCGGAACTCCGACTTCCGGCGTGATCCACGTACGCACCCGCCTCACGGCCGACTTCACGGTGATCTCCAACGTCCTGGCCCAGCGGCGCGGCAGCGCGGTCACGGTCGGTGTCGCGGCGTACATCTCCTCCCTGCCGGACGGCACGTGCGTGAGCATCGCCGCCCTGTGCGCGCACTTCGACGAGGGCGAGATCCTGGTCTCGCGAGCGCTGAGGGAGCTGGAAGCGGCCGGATACCTGGAGCGCCGCCGCGAACGGACCCCCACCGGCCAGGTCCGCACCCGTACGTACTTCTACGACGTCCCCGGCGGCGAACCAGCCCCGGACCCGGACGGGCCTCCCGGGCCCCCCAAGCCTCGTCGCCCCCGCAAGCAGACCGCCGCTGCCACTTCCGCGCCCGCGTCCGGGGCCGTGCAGGACACGGTGGAGACGCCCGTACCGGCTGAGGAGGCGGCGGAGCCGGAAGCGGAGGCCAAGAACGAGCCCGAGACCGGCGCCGGGTCACCGGTCCCGCTCGCTGACGCCGACGCTGACGCCGAGGTCGACCCCCGAGCCATCGTCGTACTCGCCGGACTCCGCCGGGTCGATCCCCGCCTCGTCCTGTCCGAGCGGGAAGCCGCCCGCCTCGCCCCCGCCGTCACCCGGTGGCTCGGGGCAGGCCTGCTGCCCACCCAGATCACCGACCTCCTCACCGCACGACTCCCGGCGGACCTCCTCGTCCGCCCGGTCGGCATCCTCGCCTACCGGCTCAAGGAGACTCCACTGATCGCACCGGAGACCGGAAGCCCCGAGACCGCAGAGCGCCCGACGGTCCTGAGAATGCGGAACTGCGACGGCTGCGACCGGGGCTTCCGCTCCGCGGGACACAGCCACTGCCGGGACTGCCGGACCCGGGACCAACTCCCCGCGACGGGCTGAGCCGGTGGCAGGGTATGCGGTCCACCCGCAGGTGGGGGGCTTGATGTGGCACGTGCGAAGCCAGACGCCAAGAGGAGGTGGGGCATGGTCGACAGGTTCACGGACGGACTTCTGACGCCCACGGAAACAGCCTCCTACCTTCAGATCCCTCAGTCGACCCTCACCTCGTGGCTGAAGGGCAAAGCTGCCGGAGTACCCCTGGTCCGCCAGGTGGAGCCGCTACGGAAAGGGCAGCCGTCGGTGCCGTTCATCGCGGTGGCCGAGGCGCACGCCCTGCGTTCTCTGCGTTCTCTGGGGCTCCGCATGAGCGAGATCAGGGAGGCGGCCGCAGCAGTACGGGACGCCTTTGACACTCCCTACGGTCTCGTCTCCAAGCGGATCGCCACGGACGGCGTGGACATCTTCGTCGAGCACGGCTGGGGGATCTCCGTAGAGCCCGCGACGGCCAGGTCCCCATCCATGAGGTGGTTTCGGACTACCTCCGCTACCTCAGCTGGGAGCCGGGCGGCGACTTTCCCTCCAGCCTGCGACTGAGGCAGTACCCGGACTCCGTCCCCGTCGTGATCGACCCGAGGTTCGGTCACGGACTCCCTGTTGTGGCCGCGAACCGCGTCACGGTCCAGGCCATCACCGACCTGTGGGAGGCCGGCGAGACGGTCGAGGACATCGCGTACGACCACGAGATGACGCCTGAGCAGGTGGACGCGCTCTGCCAGGCAGTGGTGCACCTTGTCGCCTGAGTCCTCGAATTCTTCCTCGACCGGAATCCAGGTCGTCGTGTGGCGGAGGGACTGAGAGCCTGCGGGTGGACGGTTCACCGCATCGGGGACGTCTTCCCGGACGACGGCCAGGACATCCCGGACGAGGAGTGGATCACGCATGGTCTCGACCGCTCCTGGGTTCCGCTGTCGAAGGACGGACGGATCAAGAGCCGGGACCTGGAGACCTCGAGCTCCTGGAGGCGTTGTCCGACGCCGCTGAGCTGGGCGCCCGGGAGGCCGTGCACCGAGCGATCGTCTCGTGGCGGGCAACCGCCCGGATCAACGCTGACCCTGTCCAGCTCCGGGAAGCACTCCGTCCGCTCGGTGACGTCGACCTCGGCCCGGTCGAGGCGCACGGGTGAGCCCGAAGAAAGGCGACCGGGTAAGTGTCCCGCCGCTGAGTGGCTGGAACGTCATCCACGGGACGACGGAGGCCGCGACCGGTTGGGAGGAGTTGTGCCGGGTGGCGTTGCCGAACGCGCATCGCCGCCTGGAAGCCCTTCGCACGGATCCGCTGGAGCGGGCCAACTGGAACCGTCAGCACCAACTTCGCGGCAGGCACGCCCCTAAGGAATGGAAGGGCTCCGCCCTGGAACAGTGGGAATACGAAATCACGAGTGGTGGCAGGGTGCGATATACCTGGTCAGCCCGGAGACCTCGACTGTCATTCTCGTCTACGCATCGACCAGGCATCCCAAACACACCGAGTAATCAGACGTCCGCTTGCAGAACGCGAACCGTACGAAGGGTGCGCCTTGCTCGCGGTGGTCGTAGAAGACCGCGTTGGGGATGGCGACGACACCGGCCCGCTCGGGCAGCGCACGGCAGAAGGCGAAGCCGTCGGTCTCGCCGAGGGGGCGGATGTCGGTGGTGATGAATACGTCCCGGACGGCCGGAACACCGCGAAGCCGGCGTCCGCGAGCCCCGCCGACAGCAGGTCGCGCTTGGCCAGCATGTCCGCGCGGAACGCGTCGAAGTAGCTGTCCGGCAGCGCGAGGGCCTCGGCGACGGCGTACTGGAACGGCCCGGACGCCACATAGGTGAGGTACCTGCTTCGCCGAGCGCACCGCCGTCACCAGCGCGGGCGCGGCCGTCACCCAGGTGACTCCTCGTTGGCCTACCTATTCCTGTGTGGTGCGACCAGGCCCCGCTGCGGACCTCCGGCACCGGCGGTGAGCGGGCGGCACAACCTGTCCGGACCGGTCTCCGGGCCCTACCGCAGGGCTCGGTCACGCGGCACTGCCCGTCGTATCCTGACCACACACGGGAAGGAGCCGTCCATGAGCGTCGACGCGATCGTGCACACCGAGTTCCCCAAGGGATACACGGTCCTGTTCGGAGCTGACGGAAAGGTGATCATGACTCCGCAGAGCTTCGAGCACTCCAGCACGATCAAGTCGATGCAGTACGACACGATCGTGTCCCTCGGACGCCATGCGAAGACCGCCTCCGACGTCTACATCGACTTCCCCGCCGACGAGAACTCCGCCCCGGATCTCGTGATCCTTCGCGAGGACGCCCGCCGGGAAGGCAAGCGCTACGGCTTCGAGGACGTCCTGCTGATCTCCGAGGTCGTCTCGACCTCCTCCGCGCGCAAGGACTACGACGACTGCACGGCCAAGTACGGTCGCTACGGCATCCCGATCTACCTGGTCGTCGACCCGTACGCCCAGGAAGTCGTCCTCCACACCCAGCCGACCGCCACCGGTTACATCGCGGCACACACCCACAAGTACGGGACGGGCAAACTCCCCATCCCCCTGGCCGACGGCCGCACCTTCACCCTCGACCTCGACGAGCTCCCGCGCCCGGAGCCCGAGTCAGACGCCCGCTGACGAAGACTCCCGGGCGCGGCCGGTCCCCTGCCGTGAGGCCGGACGACGAAGTCCGGTTCCTCGCAAGGAGGTTCGAAGCCGCGGTGGCTGTGGGTGACAACCACCATGTCCGGCCCCTGAGGCCGATAGCGTGGAGCGGCAAGGACGGCTGCTGACAGGGTGGACGAATTCATGCGGATGCGGTTCGAACCCGAGGCCGAGGAAGAGTTCGAGGCGGCGTGCGGGCTGCTGGTGGACCGCCTCGTCCGGTGGGCCGGGGAGCAGGGGCTGACGGTGGACGGGTTCACGGCTGAGACGGCTCTGGACTACCGGCACCGGGCGACTGCCGACGGCCGACTGGGGTTGTGGGAGTCGCGCCATGTGGAGGAGTTCCTCCTCTCCTGGCTTCCCCAGCAGGTCACCGAGCTTCCCGGGGAGGAACGCGCCGACGTCCCGGGCACACTGCGTACGCTGCTGCGCTTTCTGCACGCCGCGCGGTTGGCGGATCCACGCGGCCCCTCACTCCAGGATTCCCTTGGCGCGGTCGACAGGGTCGCGGACCAGCATCTGGCGGCGATGACGGACCGCACGCGCTGGGGATTGGCGAAGTTCTGGGCGATGACGGCCGCGGAGCAGGGCGTGGACGTCCAGGACGGGGCGGCGTTTCAGCGCTTCGCGGACCGGGCGCAGCGCGGAGAGGTCGCCTACGATCAGCAGGCTCTCGCCGCGATCATGGAACGGCGGCTGACCGGCCGCGCGCTGTCGGGCGTGGCCCGGGCCGAGCCGCAACTGCCCGTGATGCTTCCCCCGGACGACGAACTGCGCCGACGGGCCGAGGCGTCGACGACCGTGGCGCGGTTGCGCGGACTCACCGAATGGGCGGGGCAGGGCGGCCGACCGGTGACGGCGACGGGACGGCTGCGGATGGCGGAGGCCCGTGAGCTGGTGGACGTACTCGGCACCGGCGACAAGATCGAGGGGGTGCGCTCCTCGGCCGACCTGCCGCGGCTGGGACTGCTGGTGGAGTGGGCGAAGAAGGCGCGCCTGGTCCGGGTGGTCAAGGGGCGGCTGTACGCGGTGGCCAAGGCCCGGCCGGTGCTGGCCGACCCGCTCCAGCTGTGGCTGCGCGCCTTCGACGCGTGCTTCGAACTGCGGCAGGCTCTGATCGGGGCGCGCAGCGGCTGGCACGTCGAGTCGATGCTCTTCGACGTCTACGAGGACATCCTGGACGATGTGCTGAACACGCTCTACAGCCTGCCGTACCCGATGCCCTGGCCGCGGCTGCGCGACACGGTGCACCTGGCCTATCGGGCCTCCTTCCAGCTCGACGCCGGGTCGGACCCTCAGCACCGGATGTGGTTCGAGCACGCCGACCGGGACCTGCGCGCGGTGCTCGACCTGCTGGTCGACCTGGGCGCGATCGAGCGGGACCGTGGGATGGCCGATCCGGTGTTCCTGGACATCGACCTCTCCGACGCCGGTCCCGAGCTGCCCGCGGACATGCCGCCGGAGTTCGCGGAGCTGCTGGGCGGCGCGGGGCCGGCAACGGACCCGGCGGCGCGGGAGCGTGCCGATGCCCGGCGAGAGGAGCTGACCGCCGGGCCGGTCGAGCTCATCCGTCTCACCGAGCTCGGTACCCGGGCCGTACGACAGCGGTTGCTTGCGGTCGGCAGGGACGCACCGGTGGTCGGTGAACTGGCCCAGGCGTCGGCGGCCGGCCTGCTGGGGGTGCTGGCCGAGGACTACGACCCGGACGCCGCCCGGACGGAGCTGGCCGGCTGGATCACGGCCCGTGGCGAGCGGGAAGGTGCCCTGCGGCAACTGACCGACGCGGTGAGGTCCATGACCTTCCGCACGCGTGCGCAGGCGACGCTCGACGTGTTGTCGGTGGCGTTGGACGGTGAGGGGGAGGGGATGCTGCGCACGCTGCGGCGAGACACACAGCTGGCGCCGCTGGCGCTGAACGCGTTGGCGCACCGTGAGTTGCTGTCCCCCGAGGACATGACCGACGCCGAGCAGCTGCTGGTGCTCGCCGAGAGCCTGCTTCAGCTCGTGGAGTTGGCGGGCGGAGGGGACGGCGCCGAGGAGATGCTGCGTGCCCAGGGCCCCCAGGCCAGGGACGCGGTTGCCGCCGCGTTGGACTCCGCGCACCCGGACCGGGCGGGACTGGACGAGCTCAGGCAGTTGGCGGCCCGGGCACTGGGTACGCACGGCGCCGGTGTCGGCCGCGCCCGGAAGGCTCGGCGCTCCTCAGGCAAGAGCGGCCGCAAGCGGCGCCGCTGACCGGGCGACACCGTCTGCCCCCGGGCGCCGGGCAGAGGGAACCGATGGTTCCGGCGTCGTACGTCCTTGGCGACGCGTTACCGTCGGGGTCGTGGTTGAGGGATGGGACGAGGGCGGACTGCGGGCCCTGCGTGGTGCGCTCCACGCGCAGGACGGGGTGACGCTGCTTGCGGCGTTGCGTCGTGGACCCGTGCGTGAGGTGCTGCAGCTGGCCGGCGACGGTGTGGCCGGGACCGCGGCACAGGGCCTGCCGGGGGCTGCGGAGATGGCAGCCCTGTTTCTCGGCGCGCTCCAGGAGCGCGGCTTCCGGGGCGATGAGGAACTGGCGGATCGGTTGCGCGCGGCCGCGGGTGACGCGGCGATCCCCTTCCTGCGCCCGCTCGCGGTCGATCTGGAGATGCTCGCCATGCTGCTGGAGAGCGACCCGGCCGAGTCCGGTGGCCGGGTCGCTCTGTCCACCGGGGAGTGCCGGCCTGCGCTCACCGATGAGCCGGGGCCTGGGCCCGAGGCCGAGGAGGACGACGACCCCGAGCGATGGCTGTACGTTCCGGCTCTGGGGTCCCGGGCCGGTTACCGGGACATGGAGCTGTTCATCGAAGAGGTCGGGGACGCCACCCTTGCCAACCGGCTGCGGATCGCCATCGGCGGGCGGGGTGCCTTCCGGCGCTTCAAGGACGTCCTCGCCGGTGACGAGCACTCCTGGCGCCGGTACCACCGGTTCCGCGATGAGCGACAGCGCGGCAGGGCCCGCGCCTGGCTGGCCGAGGAGGGCTACTGCCCGCCCATCACCTCCCGCGTAGAGCCCAGCTCGGGTTCGTTTCCTTCGGGGCCGGTATGACTCTTTCCTGCCCCTGTCCTGCATGATCCGGGGGTGCTGTCAGCGGGCCTGGCGGCAGTCGAGTGCGGGTGCGCGGGGGCTCGTGGCAACCAGGCCGTGTGGCCGGTACAGATCCTGGTACGTCTGTTGCCGTCAGGGGGCCAGCGTCTTGAGTCGGGAGGCCGCCTCCTCCAGCACGCCTGTCCGCTTGCAGAATGCGAAGCGAACAAAGGGTGCGCCGTGCTCGCGGTGGTCGTAGAAGACCGCGTTGGGGATCGCGACCACCCCGCAGCGCTCCGGCAGTGAACGGCAGAAGGCGAAGCCGTCGCTCTCGCCGAGGGGGCGGATGTCGGTGGTGATGAAGTACGTGCCGGCCGGACGGAAGACCGTGAAACCCGCCCGCTCCAGGCCGCCCGCGAGCAGGTCCCGCTTGGTCAGCATGTCCGCGCGGAACTCCTCGAAGTACGAGTCGGGCAGACGCAGGGCCTCGGCCACGGCGTATTGGAAGGGCCCGGAGGCGACATACGTCAGGTACTGCTTCGCCGAGCGGACGGCGGTGACGAGATCGGGGGCGCCGGTAACCCAGGCCACTCCTCGTTCGTACACTCATTCACGTGTCGTACAACAGGCCCACCAGGGGCAACTCCAGCACCGCCGGTGAGCCGGCCGCCATCTACTGCCGCATATCCCAGGCGGACGACGACGATCAGACGGGCGTCGACCGCCAGGAGCGCATCTGCCGCGAGATCGCCGAACGGCGCGGCTTCGTCATCGATCCCGCCCACATCTTCGTGGACAACAGCCGCTCTGCTTGGAGTCGCAAACGGAAGCGGCCAGGCTGGGACCGCCTGCTGGAGGATGCCCGGAACCGTACCTTCCGGCACGTCATCGCCTACCACCCCGACCGGCTCATGCGGCAGCCCCGAGACCTGGAGGAGCTGCTCCAGGTCTCCGACGACCACGCCATCACCCTCCACGGCGAGGCGAACCGGCGGGACCTCTCCGACCCCGACGACCGCTTCATCCTCCGCATCGAGGTCGCGCACGCCTGCCGCTCCTCGGACGACACCTCACGGCGGTTGAAGTCCGCGATGCAGGAGCGGGCGCAGGAGGGCAAGCCTCAAGGTGGAGTGAGACGGTTCGGCTACACCAAGGGCGGGATGACGATCATCGAGGAGGAGGCCGAGATCGTCCGGGAGGTGTTCGACCGCTATCTGAAGGGCGAAGGCGCGGCGCCCATCGCGAAGGACCTGCACAGGCGGGGTATCCAGACGGCTGGCGGCAAGGCATGGAACAGCGGCACCGTCCGTGCGCTGCTCGACTCCCGGCACGTCGCCGGCATCCGCATGCACCAGGGCGAGGAGGTCGGCCCCGGCACCTGGCCCGCGATCATCGACGCAGGCGTGTGGGCGGAGGTGCGGACGCGGCGCGAGTACCGGTCGGCGGTGTACCGGGAGGTGCTCAGCAAGCCCGCACAGCGCTATTACCTGCTGCGCGGCCTGGTGATGTGCGGGCGGTGCGGGACGATGATGTCCGGTACGGCGAAGGGCACCGGCCCGGTCTACCAGTGCAACCGCCGGGGCCGGAACGACGAGAAGAAGTGCACCCGGTCGATCATGGCCCAGACGCTGGAGGACTTCGTCGCCGACGCCGCGGTCGAGCTGCTCGGCAAGCTACGGGTGGACGGCCGACTCGCCAGCAGCAACCTCTCCGAGAGCGTGACCGAGGAGCTGGAGGACGACCAGCGGCTGCTCGGCGAACTGAATCAGATGTGGACCGCGAAGGAGATCTCCACGGCGGAGTACCGCAAGATGCGCAAGGAGATCACCGATCGCATCGCGAAGGCGCAGCGCAAGGTCGTCGTCCGGCCGATGGTGCTTCTCGACGGGCTGACGGGCGCGGGCGCGCGGGCCGCCTGGGACGCCGAGGACATGACGGATGAGCGGCGCAACGCGGTGCTGCGGTTCCTGTTCTCCGGGGTGGTCATCGACGAGCCGAAGAAGTTCGGCCGGTTCATGGACTGGGACCGGATCAGCATCGAGCAGAACCCGCTGTAGCGGGGCGAGGCCGGTGGAATTCGCCCTGCCGACCGAGGCGATGAAGGGCGCAACATAGCCGACGATCGCCGGTTAGCCCAACCGGCGATTCTCCGGAGCATGGACCTCCCCAGCCAACCCGCCGGCCCTCACCACACACCGGCGGGTCGCCGACCGAACGCCGCCCTGAGGACGTCCATGCCCCAACGCCAGACCGAACCCGCCGTCATCCGGCCCGTCATCGCCCCCGAAGGAGCCCGCGCCGTCCGTCAGAAGGTGGACTCGGCGAGGGACGCCGCTCTCCAGCGCGTATGCGCGGGGTTCACGACGACGATCAGCCCACGGAGCGCCGCGCGGCTCGCGGACCTGCTCTCTACCTCGACCTACGTTCAGGCTGCCTGACTGGAGCCGGAGAGCGGTCCCGCCTCGTCGCGGGTCCTAGGACGGCCAGCAGTAGCTCGCAGGGCGGCCCTGCAGTCGCCATCAACCGGCATCAGCGCACCGGCTGGCAGCTTCGGATACGCCGCCAAGGACGCGTTCGCCGTGAGCTGTGTGGTTTCTCGGCCGAACGCTGGATCTTCGCGCGCGGGTGTGGCTGTCTTGGTGTTCCGCCTGGAGCGCTGGCCCGCAGAAACAGAGACCCCAGCGCGCCTGGGCCAAGGAGTCAACCGTGGCTGGGTCTCATCTGCCCGGCGCCCTCGCGGCCCCCACCGACACGTCGGCACCGGGGACCGTACCCCACCCCCACCTGTGCACCGCCCGAAGAGGGCCCGTCGCACCCGCCTGCCCTGATGAAGGAGCCGCCACCCGATGAGCTACGACGCCCGCGAATGGGTGTGGGACCACAGCAACAGCAAGGGCACCGCCCGCATGGTCCTCGCCCTGATCGCCGACCGGTGCCGCGATCGCCGCTGCATCGCGTACGCGTCCGTGCCCACCCTCATGAAGCGCTCGAACGCCTCCCGTACGGCCGTGCGCGACGCCCTCACGAAGCTGATCGCCAGCGGGGAGCTGACGCAGCTCGCGGGCCGTAAGGGGCCGCGCGGAGAGACGTACTACCACCTCCCGATCGCCGCTGCCTTCCTCGCCGACCAAGCAGACGAGGGGGACCGGAACTCGGCCCCGCCGGGGGCACGGATTCCGACCCTCGGAAGGCCGGAATCCGACCCTGCCGGCGTCTTTGAAGGGGAGCGGGTTAACGGCCCCGGGGACCGGATTCCGACCCCTGGGGGGACCGCATTCCAGCCCTCAGGGGGCACGGATTCCGACCCCCAGAACGGTAGTGAACCGAAGGTGAACGGTAAGAGCAGCAGCTCTGCCTCCCTCATCACCGCCGTCCAGTGGGAGATCGACGACGCCACCTGGGTCTGGCTGCGGCACGACGGGCACCTCGCCCGACTCGGCGAGCACGGTCTGCGGGCGGCCGACGAGAAGTGGCGCACCTACCGGGCGACGTGGGCGCCCCGCCCCGCCGCCGCGTGGGGCGCCGACTGGCGCACATGGATCGCCCGGGAACGCACTCCCATCCCGGAACGGCCGAACCTGCACGCCCTGCCCGGCGGTGCCGCCCCACTCGCAGGCGGCATGACCCGCGCCGAAGCACACACTGCCGCCCTCCTCGCCGCCCTCGACGAACCGACAGGAATGGAGTAACCCACTCCCTTGGAACGCCGCGAAGTCGCCGCCGTCCTCGCCTACATCGGCCGCCTGGACCCCCGCACGATCCGTACCGACCCAGGCGAGGCTCGCGACCAGCTCGCCCAGTGGCACGAACTGCTCCACGACGTCCCCTTCGCCACGGACTACGGCTGGGATGTCCGCGAGGCGATTCGGGCGCACGTCCTCGGCTCGCCCTACCCGATCCTGCCCGTGGACGTCGCCCGCGCGTGGCGCATGTACCGCCGCGACCGTCTCGACCGGCACACCGACCCCGCGCCGGCCGCCGACCCCGACGACCCGACCGCATGGCGGGCCGAACTGCTCGGCACCCGGCAGGCCGTGGCCACCGGAACGGCTGCGCCCTCGACGCACCGACAGCTCACCAACGGTGGCCCACACCCCGACGTGGAGGCCCGCGTGCGCGCCATCGGATCGTGCGTCCCACCGACAATCCGCGCCGCGCTCGCCCCCTACCGTCCGGCCCGTGCCGCACGCGAGGCCGCCGTCGCCGCAGGGCTCCCGGATGCCCTTGGCGTCCGGTGCCCCTGGTGCCATGCCCGCGAGGGCGAAACCTGCCGCAGTCGACGCGTGGGCCTTGACGGCCGTGCCCGAGGCAATGCGCCCCGCACCACGCCCCACCCGACGCGCCTCGACCTCGCCGCCGCCGAAATCACCCGACAGGGAGCTGCGTGACCTACCCCTTTGCACCCTCGTCCCTGCTCGCGATCGGCGCGCCGTTCCTCGTCGTCGCCTTGCTCGCTGGATGGCTGCTCCGCCGACGGGCCCAGAAGCCCGGTGTCGGGCAGCGACGTGGCACCGCCGCCATCCCGGTTGCCGCTGTCGCCGCGATCGGCTGCACCGCCTACAGCGCAGACACCAGCTGGCGCTTCGCCGCCGACTACCTCGACATGGGCAGCACCGTCGAGCGCGCCTTCATGTTCGCTACCGCTGAACTGGCCTTGTTCGCAATGGCCTTGATGGCGCGCCAGAACCTGAAGGGTCCCAGGCAGTCGCCGGGGCCGCCGGGCGTCCTGGTATGGGTGATCACCGGAGGCCAGATCATCCCCGCCTACGCCGAGTCCGGTCCCGTCGGCGGTACGGTCCGCGCCTTGATCGGCCCGGTCATGGCCGCAGTCCTCTGGCACTTGGCCATGGGAATCGAGCTACGCAACCACACCCCCGAGGCCGCCTCACGCAGCCTGCTCGCGATCCTCGGCCGGCAGGCACGCGAGCGGCTCCTGGCGCGCCTGAGCATCCACGACCAGGGCGCCGATGCCGCACGACTCATCCGCGAGCGTGCCCTGAGCCGGGCCGTCACGTTGATCCTCCGCATCGAAGCGATGCCCGAGACGAAGCGCAACAAGGGGCGTGGCCGGCGAGCGACTCGGCGCCTGCACGAAGCGCTGGAGAGGGCCGACGTCGACGGTGATCTCCGCCAGGACGAGCTGCTGCTGCGGAAGCTCGGGACCCGACAGCAGGCCACACGGTTGGCCTCGCTCCCGCTGCCCGAACGGTGGGAGACGCCCGGAGAGCGAGTCAGCCAGCCCCGCACTGCCGCGGGGAAGCGGGCAAGGCCCGAGCACCCGGAGGCCGTACCGAATCCGGGCGACGAAGGCGTACACCGGTCGGACCGCCCGGAATCCATCGTCCGCCCTCAATCCCCTACTGATGCGGGCGCGAAGGTGGGTACGGGCAGAGACGCGGGTGCCGAGCCCGGCGAGGCGCCGGAGCCGAAACGCCCGGGTCGCAAGCCCGACCTGCCGCGGGATGCCCTCATCGCGTACGCGGAGCGCATCTACCGCGAGACGGGTCGCCTCTCACGTGACTCCCTCAAGGCAGCCGTCCGTGCCGACGGCCACCAGGTCGGCACCGACCTTGCCCAGAGCATCGTCAACGCGGTCAAGGCCGAGCACCAGGACTCCGCCCGTACCGGCCACCCCCACTGAACTCTCCCCCGCACCTCTAACCACACATCGCTGAAAGGCCCTTCCGCCATGCCCCGCTCGACCACGCCCGCCTGGGACTGCCACAACTGGTCCTGCCCCATCTGCACCGCACCTGGGCGCGACGAGATGACCCTGCTGCGCTGCGCCATCCTCACTCTGCTGGAACACGGACGATGGATGGCCCAGGACGAGATCTCCCTTCCCGACATCCTCTCTGCCGGCGGCCACTACCTGAGCCGACTCAGGATCGGCCCCGTGGGCCAGATCGATGACGACACCCCGGTGCCCGCCATCGAGCAGTGGGCTTGGCTCGAGGCCGAGCTGCGCATGGTTGTCGCCCGCGCCACCGGACTGGATGCCGTCAGCACCCTCGACCCGCGCATCGACGGCGTCCTGGCCTCCGCAGCTCGCCTCCCGGAGCGGCGCCTGGTGGATCTGCTCGACCTCGCGGCCGAGCAGTTCGCCGAGCTCAACACGCAACCGCGCGCCGCCTGAACCCACCACCCCAGCAACCCCGACACAAGGACATCGCGTCGTGCGCGACCACTACCCCGAACTCCCCATTTCCCAAGAGCAGATGGTCACCACTCCCGTCACACGCGCAGCAAGCAATGGCGATGGACCGTCCATAGGCCGGTCCATCGCAAACTCCTCCGCCCCGGGGGTGGCGGAGGAGCAGCTCCGGCACGAGGGCGTGCCGGAGCAGGAGGGAGTGGGCGCCGGCAATCAGCCGACCGCTCTCGTCACGGAGGCCAAGCAGCGCACGCCGCACCGCCGCGCGAACCTCGACGCGCAGCGCTCCGAGCACGTCACCGCCCGCTTTGCGCCGCATGAGAAGCACGACATCCAGTCGGCGGCGAGAGCCGAGCACGTGACCATGGCGCGATACATCGCCGACGCCACCATGGCCCGCGTCCGCGGTGAGATCACCGTCGCCGCCCCTCGCACTGTCTACGACGATGCGGTTGACGAACTCGCCACCCAGCGGACGCAGATCGCCCGGATCGGCAACAACGTCAACCAGATCGCCCGCCGCCTCAACTCGGGCGGCGATCCACACCCTGTGGACGCCGCGATCCTTCAGCGGGCCGAGCGCCTGCTCGCGACCGCCCACGACACGGTCCGGGCGATCGACGACGCGGCCTTCCGGGCAGCCGGGCAGAAGGCGGGCGGCCTGAGTTGATCGCGAACATCGTCAAGCCGGGCAACAACACCTACGGCGTCCTGGCGTACCTCTTCGACAAGGGCCGCGCGAACGAACACACCGACCAGCACATCGTCGCGTCCTGGGATGACTTCGTTCCTGACCCCGGCCCGTATGACAGCCCCGGGCACATGCAGCGGCTCGGCCAGCTCACCAAGGCCCTGGATCTGCGGGTCGAGCAGGCCGGCGACAAGGCACCCGAGGGGCACGTGTGGCACTGCTCGGTGCGCGCCGCGCCCGAGGACCGCATCCTGACCGATGGCGAGTGGGCGGCGATCGCCAGACGCATGGTCCATGCGACCGGCATCGCACCGGAGGACGATCCGGACGCCTGCCGGTGGGTTGCCGTGCGCCACGCGGACGACCACATCCACATCGTCGCCACCAAAGTCCGCGGCGATCTGCGCCCGCCGCGGAACTGGAACGACTACCACCGCGCCATGGCCGAACTCGGCAGGATCGAAAAGGACTTCGGCCTCACCCAGGTTCCGCGCGGCCCCCAAGCCGCCAGCGGCACTCCGGCGGCGAAGCGCCCCACCCGCGCCGAGCAGGAGAAGGCCAAACGGCTGGGCCACCACAAGACGGCTCGCGAGCAGCTGCGGCACACCGTGCGCACCGCGCTCTCCCACGCGAAGGACCTGGACGAGTTCTTCAACCTGCTCGCCGACGCCGGCCTTCAGGTCGAAACGCGCACTCTGCCCTCCGGCGACCTCGGCGGCTACAAGGTCGCCCTGCCTGACGACGGCACACCCATCTGGTACTCCGGCTCCAGCCTCGCCACCGACCTGTCCCTCCCGCAGATCCAGCAGCGTCTTGCCGCCACCGAAGCGCACACCACCACTGCAACCTCACCAGCCGGCCACTACCGCCGCAGCCCTTGGCACCAGGCCACCGCCGCCGCCGAACGCATCCCCCACCACCTTGATCACGCCGACGACAGCGCCTCCCAAGCCCACGTGACCGCCTTCAGCGAAGTCCTCTACGCCTTGCCCGCCCACGCCCCTGTCCATCTCAAGGCCGAACTCCACCGCGCCGCCGTCGCCTTCGAGCACGCCGCCCACACCCGTGCCCACGCCGACCACCAGCACGCCCGCGCACTGCGCGGCGCTCTGAAAGCCATGCGCTACCAGCCCGCGGACCACACCGGCCTGGCCATGCTCCTGGACGTCGCCATTCTCGTCGTCCTCGCAGCCCAGCGCCGCAGCGCGCTGCACCACCACGACCGGCAGGTGGCCGCCGCCCGCCAAACGCTCATCCATCTCCAGGCCGCCTACGACCAGCTCGCCCCCACCAGCCTCGCCGTACTCGCCGGGCGCCGCCCCTCCGACGGCACCGTCCACCGGTATGCCCGCACCCTGCACGAGGTTCTGCCCTCCCACTCCGGACAGATCCTCACCGAGGCTGCCTGGCCCGCACTCACCGCTGCCCTCGCCACCGCCGAAGCCGCAGGCCACAACCCCGCAGCCATCCTCCGACAGGCAGCCCAGCAACGCTCCTTGAGCGACGCCAAATCGGCATGCGAAGTTCTCGTCTGGCGCATCCAGCGCCTCGGCGACCGTCACGCCCCGGGCCTAGGTGCACGAGCCGCCCAAGCCCGGAGCCCCCGATTCCCCCACGTCCTGTCCACAGCGCGGGCCACCGCCGCGACACCTCCCACATCCGCGCCACCGCCATCCCACACTCACCGGCCGCGGTGAGCACCAGCCCCCTCACGCAGCGGCCGCGCACGCCTCGCACCCGCTACCGAGAACCACCGAAGTCACGATGACAACCGATCAACGACAACAGCCCTGTCCCCGGCCTTATGACGCCGCAGGACATCTCCGGCACGCCACCGACACCCCACCCGACAAGGAGCGCATCATCCAGACCCACCCGACCGCCGACATGTTCCCGATGCTCAGCGCGGACGAGCTGAACGACCTGGCCGAGTCCATCAAGACCGAGGGCCAGCACGAGGCCATCGTCCTGAGCGCCAACGGCGTCCTCCTCGACGGACGTAACCGTCTGGCCGCCTGCGAGATCGCCGGCGTCGAGCCGCGCTTCACCACCTACACCGGCAGCGACGCCCTTCGGCTCCGTCTCTGCCTGGCCGCATCGAAGAAGCGCTTGAGACGGACGACGAGGTGGTCGCCGAGGAGTCGGACCCTCGGATCGCTCTCATCACGGGTCACACGGCGCTCCCCGGTGCCCGCATGGAAGAAGTGCCACCAGGGTTGGCCGACCTGCGGAAGCGGTTCGACCTGCGGGCACTGGAGCGGCAGGGGTGGCGGGAAACGACGTGACAGCGCCCCGGGCAGAGTGCGAGTCAGATCCCGGGGCGCTTTTCCACATTGGAAAGAGGCGGAGAGCCTATGACCCGCGCTCAACTTGAGCAAGCACGAGGCATGTCCCACCTGGTATGCGTTCCGTGTTGCCATAGGCCCGTATTGCGTAGCAGCACTGTCACCACCGTTCGGGTCGCCGTGTCGATGACGCAGGCGCAATCTCGACGCTGGTGGACGCGCCGGGCACCTGGGTATTTCGGGTCGCCTCCGTAGGTTTGCTCGGGAGATATGACGCACCGCAGCACTTCACTCTCATCGAAACCGAGCTCCTTCGCCCGGGACAGGGCGTGCCGGCTCAGCGTGACGCCTGCATGCGTGCGAAGTCGGGTCAGCGCGCGCTCTCGACGAGCATCACGTCGGGCGATGCTCATGAGGCGACATCACCGGACACTAGATCCATGACAGCGCTTCTGCCCCAGTCGCCGCTGCGCTTCCGCGTGGGAATCGCTTCCAGCCTGAGGTGACGAGCGATCTCCTCATACGAGTACCCCGCCTGGCTCCGCAGGCGCTTCGCGACGGCCCTCGCGTGATCGATGGACCGGGTGGTCTCGATCACGGTGTGGCTGTCGTGCATCCGAAGGGCAGCGAACGTCTTGACCACCTCCCGCAGAACTTGCTCTTGTCCGGAACCTTCAACGGTCGACTTCACCGACTTGCCCGCCTCCAGAACCTGGACGCCGAAGTGCTCGACCCACCTGTACGCGACCAGCCGGTCCAATTCGCTGGGAAAGAGGGAAGAGTCGGCTACGTAGAGGGTGCGGACAGGCACGGGTGTGGTCACGAGGTGGAGAAGGTCTGTGAGCCCGAAGTCCGGAGTGCTCGGGGTGAAGGAGAAGGCGAAGAGGTGGTCGTGCGCCGTCGCGATGTTCTGGACGTCTCTCGATCGCGTGAGGTGATCTCGTTCGTCGTCTGGTCCGTAGACGGCCATCACCTCGAACTCCCGGAGAACTTGATGTGACCTCCCACTGGTACGGATCCGCTCGCCATCGACCGTCCGGGGGGCATCGTCGTCCCAGCACGCGTCTTGGAGGAGCCGGTGAACGACCTGCTTGTTGAAGTCCCGCTCACCCTGCACGCCATCCCACATGTAGCCCGCTTGGTTGAGGAGGTCCGCAGTCTGCGCCAGCGTCAGTTGAAACCCGACGTGCAACTTGTGTGCGAGCCGCACCACTTCGTTCTTGCTCAGGCCGCGGCCGATGTCCAACTGGCCCTGCTTGCCTCGTTGGCGAGGAAGAAGAGCCCGAAGTGCAGCGCATGTAGCCTGAACCTGGTTGCGAACACCTCGCTCGGTGTTCCGCAGAGGGTGATCGGGTTCGATGACATCACCGGCCACGGTCAGTGTCGCTCGGTGATCCCGGATCTCGTCGCGGACCATCTCCCGGGTGATCGGATCGCCCAGGTCATCCCACCTGGACACGCGGATGCTATCCACGAGATCGGCACGCAGGCAGAACAGAACCTCCTGGAGCGCTGGACGATCGCCCGCCGCTACCCTGCTGCGTGACTCCGCTTCGGTACGCCATAGCGTCCCGTCCTTCGGCGCCTTGTCTCCATGACGCACCACGCGATACCCGATTTCGGACGTCGACATGCTTCCCTCCAAGGCTCTGGCCAGCAACGGAGCGTCACTCTGTCAGCTCCCTGGGTCCCTGCAAGCGAGCAATTAGTCCGGCGATTTCGACGATGCGGACGTTCAGAACGTCGAGGTCCCGGTCGCTGATCTGGGAGCGCAGCATTCGCGCGGACTCCGTGGCCCACTCCAGATACGTCCACAGCCCCTGGAAGGCGGTGAGATACGGCCGCTGGTAGCCCTGCTTGGGGCGACCGACAAGCGCCGCCGGGAGTGGACTTGCGCCAGCGGGTTCACCCATGCCCGGCACTATCCAGTCCGGGATCAGTCCGTCGGATTCGGGCTGAATCGTAGGGCGTTGAGCCGTAGACTTCGGCAGCCAACGCCGACGAGGTCCGGCCGTTGCGCGCCTGCGGGGGAGGAGAACGCATGCAGGACCCTTCGGACTCGATGGAGATCGCCGAGCCTGAGGAGAACGGCCGGGGCGATACCGCCGATTCACCTGTTGTGGACGATCCGACGTCTGACTCAGACATCGATTCGACGACGGTGTCGACGGTCCTGGTGGAGGTGCTCCCAGGGGTGGCTGTCGTCGCCGGTGAGGTCCCACCGGAGCTGAAGCCCGATCTGATCGACTTCGGGATCGTGCCGGCTGCCGACCGCAAGCGGATCTCAGCGATCCTCGCCTCGATCGGGAACGCGGCGACCGTGGTCGGCAATCTCGGAAACGCGTTCGCCAGTGTTCAGGGGCTCTACAGGATCGACGCCACGACACAGGCCCTGCTGAACAGCGGCGCGACGCTCGCCGTCAAGGACGGGGGGAACCTCGGAGCGGTGATGGTTCCTGGCCGCTTCCTGCGTCAGGCCCGCTTCTTCTCCGTGAATGGGATGAGCAAGGCGCAGACCGCGGCCTCGGTCGGGCCTGCGCTGGCCATGGTCGGCCTTCAGATGATGTTGAGTGAGGTCTCGGGCCTCGTCAGGACCAACCTCGCGGTGACCAGTCAGGTCCTTACCGCCATCCGCAAGGATCAGTGGGCTGAACTGACGGGGCTCGTCGCCGCCATTGATCGCGCGGTCGACCAGGCGCGAGAGATCGAATCGGTCCCGACGTCCTTGTGGGAGGACGTCGCGGGTAGTGGAGCGCTGCTGCAGAAGCAACTTGAGCTCTACCAGGAGAACGTCCGCGACCACGTCAGGCAGATCGGTCGGGCCGACGCACGCAGCCACCGTGAATATCTGCAGACGAACGCCGAGGCGATCGCCTTCGATGCCTACGCCCTCTTGTCCTCCCTCAAGGCATGGACCGGGTATCACGCGCTCCGCGCCGCAAGGGCGAGAGCCGCTGGACGTGAAGACGCCGCCGAGGCGCAGTACGCCGAGGTCATCGCGCGCGACACCCGCGCGGAGTTCGACTCCGCTCTCGCCTCGTCGACGAGCCTTGTCGACGCGCTGACGCGGGAGCTGCGGATCACCGCCGAACTCCCCGGACCCGACACATGGCCGCTACCGGGGAAGCGGAAGGACGTGAAGGCAGCTCGCGAAGCCTCCGCACGTCTTCTGGAGGCGATCGAGCCTCTTGCCGACGCTCTCCATCCGCCGGCCCCTCCGCTTGAGGCTCCGGGCGTCGTCTGCGCACCTGAATCGCTGGATGGCGAGCCGTACCTTCGCATCCTGCGATGGCTCCTCGAGGACGGTGAGAACCTACGTGTCCTCGGCTTCCCCGACCAGCTCGATGCCCTCGGCCCCGTTTCGGCGATCGTCGGCGGAGCGAAGGAGAGGTTGGCGGCAGCAAGGGATAAGGCTGCGGCAAAGACACTGGTCGCTGTCACGGATCGCCGCATCATCACGGCCAAGACGAACGCATTCCTTGAGCAAGCCGAGATCCGGCAAGACATCCCTACTGACCAAGTGCGATACGTCCGAACAACGACCACACAGGACAAAAGCGCGCGCTTGGCGATCGACCTCATCACGCGCGACGAGAACATCCGGTGGCTCTTCCACGCTGACATGGACAACACTCAAGTAGGCGCGCTCGCCGCCGTGCTTGCCGAGTCGATGACGATCCCGGACGTTGAACGCGACGAGCTGCAACGGCGACGCTACGCCCCCATCGAGGCGGGCAAGAAGAGCGAGAGCGCTGGTACGAGGTCCACCGAACCGACTGGACCCGAGGCCGCGACCCGCGATGCCGAGTAGGCCCCGAGCCGATTGACCAGTGCGTGGCTGGGGCCGATAGGGGAGCGGCCACCGCGCCTTGCGGAAGCTGGTGCCCGCCGTGGCCGCGCCCGCTGACGTCAGTAGGTGATGACGAGCCGTACGGAAGGCCGGTCGATCACGGCTCCGTCGGCGAGGTCGTTGTCCGGTGTGTCCGCTGGGTAGGCGGTGACCGCGGGTTCGACGGTCCTGGCCGGGCTCCAGGCGCGGATCTGTGCGCAGATCCGCTCGGCGAGATCAGCGCCGGACGAGCCATAACCGACGGCTCCGAGTCGGAACCGCGGTTCGGCACCCGGGTCTTCGGCGGTGCGCTCCACGGTGAGGTACGCGATCGAGTGGCCCTCGACAAGGGCGGGGCTCAGGGCGGGCGAGGCAGGGCGGTGAAGGCCGGCCTCCATCGCTGCGGGATTCGCGGTGATACGGCAGGTCGCTCGCTCGGTGGCACTCAGGCGCAGCCAGACGCCGTCGAAGGACTCGACGGGGCCGACCGTCGCGTCGGTCCAGACGACCGTCTTCGGTCGGGTGAGGGCGTCACGCAGGAGTTCCGGGACGATGGGCTGGTCCTCGTCCCAGTAGAGCCTGACGAGCCGGTCGTCGTCGGTGTAGTCGTTCCGCTCTCCGTCCTGGCCGATCACCGGGAGGAAGCCGCACATCTTCACGGAGTCGGACGTCATCCGGTCCTTCTCGCGTCGGAACGCCACGGACCGCGACAGCCCGCGCCATCGCAGCGGGACCACGAGGCGTCCGCCGACGGCGAGCTGGTCCCACCAAGTTCCGGGGAGGTCCCACATGCCGACGGCGGCGATCACGCGGTCGTAGGGGCCGAACTCCTCGGCACCGAGGGCGCCGTCCCTGGTGACCACGCGGACGTCGTCGCATCCGTTCGTGTCCAGCATGCGGCGGGTGTAGGCCGTCACGTCGGGGTCGATGTCGCACGTGGTGACGTGTCCCGAAGGTCCGGTGAGGTGTTTGAGCAGGGCGGCGTTGTAGCCGGTGCCGGCGCCGATCTCGAAGACGTTGTCGCCTTCACGGACTGCGAGTTGGACCAGCATGAAGTGCACGACGTCGGGCTGGGAGGCGCAGCTCAGCGGGAGTGCGTCCTCGTCGGGGTTCTCTTTGATCGTGACGCTCTTGTTGGCGTACGCCTCCTGGAGGGGCGCGTCGGGGAGGAAGGCGTGGCGGGGTACGGTCCGCATGGCGGTTTCGACGTGTGCGTCGCGGAGGCCGGAGGGGTCCTGTTTCAAGATGGCGTCGACCAGGCGGTTGCGCAGGTTCTCGGGAGAGGCGCCGGTGTCCGTGTTCATCGCGTCCTTTCGGAAGGTGCCCGGCCGTGCGTACGGCGAGGGCAGATCGTACTCATGTGCTCTGGTGGGCGGGTGCGGTTCGCGACGTCATCCCGTAAGGAGCATGCAGCGGTCCCAGGGAACGGTGAGCGCCGTGTCGACGGGGGCGGTGAGACGGACCAGGTGGATGCCTGCCGTGCCGTCCATGAGACCGGCTCCGTGCGGTAGTCCGCTCTGGTCCAGGTGCTCGTCAAGCCGGGCGTGCAGGTGGGGCAGGCGCGCCGCGAGTTCGTCGTCGATGGCGTCGGGGGCAGCACGGGAGACGGTCTGCACGAGCCCCGCCCAGCCGTGGCAGAGGGATGCGTCGGTGAGCTGGGCGAGCTGCCGGTCGTCGGCCAGGCATCCGGCGAGGGCCTGTTCGGCCTGGTGTTGCCGGTCCCAGTCGCCGAGGGCGATGCCGGCGAGTTGTTGGGCGCGGGCGATACCGGGGGCGCCGTAGCACCAGGACGGGCGTGTCGGTCCTGCTGGGCTCTGGAGCTTGCCGCGTCGGTGTTCGTCTCGGGTGATCAGGCCCGGCCACCAGGTGTGAGAGCCGGTGCCAGCGCGCCAGCGGTCGAGCCAGTCGCAGATCCGGGTGATGGCTTGCGTCTGTCCTGGCACCGTGTGGCCGTGGCGCAGGGCCGTGGCCAGCAGCGCGAGCGGCCCGGCGATGCCGTGGGCGAGGCCGAGGTTGCCGTGTCCGCCGGGCCAGCGTGGCGATGGGCGCAGATCGGGGCTGTCGCTGGTCCACCAGCCGGGCAGGGGGTGCGCGTCGATGGTGATCGGTTCGGTGAGTCGCACCAGGTAGGCGAGGGTGTCTCGCAGTTCCGTCTGGTGGCCGCGGTGCAGGTGGTACGCGCCCAGCCCGGTCAGTCCGCTGATGAGGTCGTACTCGCCCAGGGTGGGCAGCGCGCAGCGGTCGATGCGGGCGTGTGCCTGCCCGAGGCGGTGGCGCGTGACGTCTGAGACGTGTCTGTCCAGGGTCGCCAGGGCGCGTGCGGCGGTGTTCGTGTGCGAGAAGCTGAGGACGTAGGCGACGGCTGCGGCGCCCTCGTACAGTCCGCATGCTTCGGGGGCGGCCTGGATGGGGCCCCTGACCATGGCAGCGGCCCACGGCCGGAGCGCGTCCGGGTCTTCTTCGCCGGCGCGGGCCCTGACGGCATGCAGCAGGGCGACTCCCGCCGCGCCGGAGTACAGCGACTGTCCCCAGCCGGGCCTGGTGGGAGTCGGCGGTGCGTCATTGTTCATCAGCGGCTCTCCCCCGGCCAGGCGGCCCAGGCGACGGCGGACTGACGCGCCAGGTGTCGGCAGATCCTCTCGTCCTCCCGGTCCAGGCCACGCAGGCGGTTGTGGTGCAAGTGCAGGAGAGACTCCAGAACGGAGTCGAGGTTCATGTTCTCGGCGATGCACTCGCGATACAGCGCCAGAGCCACGGCGCGGCGGTGCCACGCCTGGGCGAGCGCGTCGCCCCAGCCGCGGGCACGGGGCGTCGCGCGGCGAACGAGGCCGATGGCCTGGTCACTGACGCCTCGCTCGACATGGGCGGGAGGCGCGGGGCGGTTCGTCAGCCATCGCATGCCCTCGTCAGGGCCGAGCAGGGCGCTGACGATGTCCACCATGCCGACCGCGGCCAGCGCGCGTCCGTCGACGGGGTCGGCTCTCAGGCCCTGCAGGGTGGCGAGGGCGTAGGCCGAGTCGGCCGTGAACACCGCCTCGGCAGTGTGCAGAGCCGCGCCTGGGCCGTAGCGGCCGATCTCCGGGGTGTACGTATCGAACACCAGCCTGCTGCTGAGCCCCTCGTGGCGTAGTCCGGTGGCCCATCGGGCGACCAGCTCGGTGCAGGCGGCGTACTGCCCCGGGCTGCGGGTGCGGATGCGCAGGCGCAGGTGGTCGAGGTCGTGCGGGGTGCGGTAGCGGACGAACCACCATTCGGGTGCGTCCGAGAGCTGGGCCACGAGCCTTGCGAGGTGGGTGCCGATCAGCTCCTCGAACTGGTCGGGGTGGGTGTAGATCTTGGCATTCAGCCAGGGTGCCTGCGCCGCCCCCGGTACGGGTCCGAGGGTGCTGTTGGTGAGCACGGGGAGGAAGCCGGAGAGCGGGTCTGGGGCCGGCGGGCGGGTGCTGGTCATGGGCAGGGCGATCTCGTGGACGTGGCCGCCGATCCACCCGTAGCTCTCCTCGGGCGGCGCCTCGGTGAGCACGGCCTGGCGTTCCCGGTCCAGGTGGGCGCGCAGGACGGCAACGTGGGCCGGCACATCGAGCTGCAGCCGCCGTGTCCGGTCGTCCTCCCGCAGCTCGACGGCGCCGTGGCAGTGCCACCGCTTCCGCCACCGGCCGAGGGCGTCCGTCCACTCCCGCATGTCCGCGCCACGGTCTGGAAGGGCTTCGGCGGTCAGGTGCCAGCGGCTGGGAGAGAGGATCGCCCGCCCGTAGCGCACGCGCGGCAGGAACGGCAGCCGTGCGCCCTGGGGCCCCCAGTCGAAGCCGGTCCAGGCGGGGCCGAAGGCGCGGGTCAGGTGGGCGAGGAACCGGGCCAGGGGCGGGGGTTGCTTGTCCAGGGCCATGGCGTGGAAGACCTGCGGGTCCACCACACGGCGGCGGGCAATGCTGGCCAGGTAGAGGCGGGTGTGTGTGGCAGTGACCGCGAGGTCGTCGACGTCGATGAGCGTCGGCGCGGTGTCGTCAGGGCCGCGGTGCTCGCCCAACGGGATCACGTGCGGGAGATACGCGGGGACGCGGGCGACGTTCTCTGTGTGCGGGTACAGCGGCGGGAAGGACAGCTGCGCGGTCAGCGCGTTCTCGACGCCCGCGGGGACTTGGCGGTAGATCTCGTCCAGTCCCGTGCCGGTGGCGACCGGAGTGAACCGGGAGGTGAGCGTTCCCGCGGAGCGTGCCGGTGTCACCGTGAGCGTGAAGTTCCCGCGTTCCAGGGCGGACAGGCTGTCGGCGTGCAGGCGCGCGCACATCTCCACGTGGGGCGGTGCGCCCTGCCCGGTCGGCTCCTCGTCGGCCAGGTGGTCGATCAGGTCGTCGGTGAGGACGATCTCTCTGCTGCCGTCGGCCAGTGCCTGCCAGGCCAGTGCCAGCAGTCGCTCGTCACGCTCGGAGAGCGCCGGAGGCGGCGCGGTCATGCGGCTGCCGGGGTACTCGGCTGGGTAGCCGAGCCCGGCCGCCGGGTCGACGACCTCCTTCACCGGCACCAGCGTGCCGGTCCCGTACCGCTCCCAGAACGCGACCTGGTACTCCTTCCACACACCGTGGCCTGTCGGCCGACGCGTCAACCGCAGCAGCACATCGGCCGCGCTCTCCATTTCCCGCGCGACGCTTTCGGGGATCCGCGCCTCCGCGTCCAGCAGCAGGTCGACAGCCAGGGGACTGCGGCCCGCGTCGGAGAGCCGACGCAACCGCGCTGCCAGCGCCTGCCGTTGCGGCTCCTGGCGGTTCGCCGGAAGTCGGTTGTGCTCGTGTACGGCGCGTTGCACCGCTTCGAGCTCGTGCAGAACCTGTGAGACTTCGGGGACCGTGCCCGCGTCAGCGCCGTGCAGCCGCTCGATCAGGTGGGAGAGCGGATCGGTGTCGGTCATCGGCGCGCGCAGGCTGGTGATCAGGAACTTCTCGCGTACCAACGCGCCGAGCAGTGCGCTGATGGCCTTCGGCTCGGTTCGGGGGAAGGAGGCGGCCAACTGCTCGGCGAGGGCAGCGAAGCGGACCGGCCCGCGCGCGAGGTCCTCGATCACATGTACCGCGCTGGTGCGTCGGACGGTGGCCCCCATCGGTCCGCCGTGCGGGACGTGCAGGCGTCCACCGCGGCGCACCGCCAGGTCGTTCAGGACCACGTCCACGCGCTCCAGCAGATCGGGGCATGTTTCCAGACGGACGATGACGTCGTCCAGCCATTCGGTGTCCACCCGCGCCACGGCCCGGTGTGCGTCTCCCCATCTCGCGTACGGCGTGGGGCCCACGCTGACAGGTGCGACGCCCGCGAAGAGGCCGAACGGGGTAGGTCGCCCAGTGGCGCGCAGCACGTAGCGGACGGTGGCCATGGCGGCGCGCCGGACCTGCTTGGGTCGTGCCGACTGTCCGGCGCAGATCGCGTCGACGCGCGTGGCGAGATCACCACTCGCCTGCCGGACCGCGTCGGCGAACCGCGGGTCGGCCCACACCTGCTTCAGCCACCTGCTGCACGCCTCCGTCTCGGACGGATCGGGCCACCATCCCGGGAGATCCGTCAACGGCATCGCGGCGGCCCGGAGCAGGGCCACGCCCGTGTGCTGGTAGAGCTTTCCGTCGCTTCCCATTTGCAGTGCCTCCGCCATCAGTCATCAGTGCTGTGAACGGGCGGGGTCGGGAGCGGCAGCGCTCCCGACCCCGTGCACGAGTGCCGTCAGACGGCACTCGTGCAGGACGAGGCGCAGGACGGATTGCACCCGTCACCGGTGCCGCACGCCTTGGGAAGCAGGTCGGCGTCGACCTCCGTGACGATGGTCAGGTCGATATCGAACGGGTCGGCGGGAACCTTGGGGACGGCCGTCGCGGCGGACACTTCGGTGGTGGTCGTCGTGATCGGACTGAGCGTGGTTACGGTCATGGCACTTCCTCTTCTGTCGGAAGGATCCGAACGGTTCGTCGTGCTGCCCGGCCGGCGCGTGGCATCGCGGCGCGGCTAGGTCCTGCGTTCGCACCCTGCGGTGCGACCCCTCTCCGGACTGACCGGATTCCGTGGGGGAAATGGATTCGGAGCATCCGGAGAGGGGAGCCGAGGACACGGGCCGGAGCTACAGGAGCTGGCCCGTGTAGAGCATGGTCAAAGTGGTGCCGGTCGCCAGGACGGGCAGGAACAGCACCTGAAAGGAGCCGAGCCGAACCGGCCGACGTACGTCGCCGGATGCCGCAGCACCCATCCGACCTGGCCCAGCAACTGCCGGAGAAACCCCTGCCGCATGGTGGTCATCACGCAGCCGACCGCCGTAAGGCCGTGGAGCCGGCGGCGTCGACGACCGCCCACGGCGTCGTGATCAGCGCCCCGGTCCGGACCTGCCAGGCAGCGAGGTTCGCCCTGTCCTCCTCCAGATGGCCCAGCATCACGAGCAGGGGGGTGGCGATCCCGGCCGCCCTCCCCTGCTCGACCGCGGCCAAAGCGTTGTGCCAGCCCTCACACAGGGCGCGGCTCTCGAACGGTGCCGCCCGGTCGACGTACGTCTCGACCGCCTCCCAGCCGGCATCGGCCACGTACCGCCGTGTGCTGGCCACGCTGTGGTCGGCGGCCTCACCGAGCGACGCGGGCAGGCAGGCGTACAGCACCAGGCGCGTGCCCTGGGGCACCTCGTGGGGTGCGGTTTGCCTCGCACTGCCGCTCATTCCGCGTTACCTCCAGCCAGGTGAGCCGAGACGCCAAGTACCGGCGCCTCGACGAAGAGCCTCGCCGGGGGCGGTCGGCGGCGGTACGCCGTCAGCACGCCGTTCGTCCGCCGTCCGGCGGCGCGCGAAGAGGCGGAGGTACGGCGTACCGCCGCGGCTCAGGTGTGGCGAGGCTGATCGGTCCAGTGCCAAGCGGAAACGAGAAGCGGCGATGGACGCGGTGGACGAAGAACGCCTCTGCAGGCGGACGCCAGTACGGCGTCATTGGGTGAAGCTGGCCGATTGCACCGAGCCTTCGGGCCTCGCGCGCAGACACGTACGAAAATTCCTCAAGGGGCGTGCCGCGCCAGAGCGGGTCGACGACGCCGTTCTGATCGCCTCGGAGCTCGTGGGCAACGCGCTCAGGCACACAGCCAGCGGGCCGGACTGCATGTGCGTGGAGGTCTACCGAGACGTGGCGGTACTACGAGTCCATGACGCGGGACGGGACGTCTCCAGGGTCCGGGCACGCTCCGCGGAGGAGTCGGTGAATGAGCTGAAGGGCAGTGGTCTCGGACTGCTGCTCGTCGGGGAGTTGGCCTCCGCATGGTCCGTCCGGCCGACCGCGACCGGCAAGGAAGTGGTCGTGGTTCTCGCCCTGGACGCCAGCGGGCTACCCGAGCGCGACGTTCCTCCGCACATCCCAGCGGTACGTCCGCCCCTCACGGCGGAGCTCCACCAACTGGACGGCGGACACAAAGAGTTCGACAGCCGGTAGAGCGCGAAGCCCTGAGACCGTCTCCACAACGGGCGCGGCGGGGCGCCGGCGGTTGTTGTACGCGAGGCTCAGGTGCGGCCGGAATGCGGACGTCGGCTTCTTCGGGGCCAGACCGACGCTGCTCCCTGCCTTGGCCAGCGCGTGGTGCAGCCGGAGCAGGGGTTCCCAGGGGCCGAGGGACAGCCGGACGGCGCCGCGGGAGCCGGCCAGCGGCATGGCGCGTACGGAGAACGCGGAGGGCAGCAACGCCTCGGCGTCCCGCGCCAGGCTGTCCAGCTGGCCCGGGGTGACGAGGCCCGGCGTTCCGACTCGGGCGAGGGTGATGTGCAATCCGTCCGTCGGCACCGGGTCAAGACCGAGGGCGGCCAGCTCCTCCTGGCAGTGCCCAGCGAGAGCAGCGAGCCGCTGATCATCCGGGAAGGTCAGCATCCAGTAGTACGCGCGGCTGCCGTCTGACCAGCCGGGACGTGCCCAGTGGTCGGTCATCTCGTCGAGTGCGCTGAACGCCGCCCAGTCGTGGGCCGCGGTGACCGCCGGATCGTGCGTGTCGGCGGGAGGCTCGGTGGGGAACGCGGCGGGATCGGCGCTGAGCAGGGGCACCCGACGTACTCCTTCGGCTTCACACTGCCCCGGAGCATGGCGTCACCCACGGCGCCTACGACGCGGGTGACGCCATAGCCAGGGCGGCTGGCTGCGAGCTCCAGGTCCGGAACTCGTCGCCATAATCGCGTACCGCCGGGTGTTCACGCCACGGCCCGGCCTGCTCGTTCAGGTCGCGGGAGCGTTGGTAGACGGAGCTGATCGGTGTGTCTCTGCACAGTCGCAGGGCCTCACGGCCCAGCGCCATCGCGTGGTCGATGTCGGGCGTGCGCTGCTGCAGCAGCGCGGTGGCGACGTCGAGGCGTACGAGCGAACGGCTCCAGGAGGAGGCCGAGTGCTCCACCAGATCGTCGATGTGCTCGGCGTCGCGCAGTACCTGCGCCGTGTTGCGCAGCGCAACGTGTGACGTGACGGCGTTGGCCAGCGTTCGGGCCCGTCCGTACGGCTCGAAGGAGATGCATGAGGTCAGCCCGACGGGTACCTCGTAGAGGTCGGAGAGGCGGAGTGCCTGTCCGATGGTCTGCTCGACGGCACGCCGGTCGCCGGTCTTGCCGAGGGCCCGGGCCCGGCCGTTGGCGAGTAGGCGAATGGACTGGGCGTGGCGCGGGGCTCGCTCGACGGCTGCGGCGGCGCAGGCGTCCGCATCGTCGTACCGGCCGGCGTAGTAGAGGCTGAAGGAGAGGGTGCCGCACGCCCAGAGGTCGGTGTCCAGGTCGCCGATCGCACGGCTGAGATCCCGGGCTTCGGTGCAGTACGCCTCCGAGAGAGCGAAGTCGCCCGTGTTCACCGCCATGTAGCCGAGCAGGCCGGAGGCGCGGGCGGCGAGGCGGAAGAGCTCCCGGCGCGTGCGTGGGGGCTGGCGGCCGTCGAGGAGGGTGTGGGCGAGCTGCCGCACCTGGCGGGCCTGGGGGCGGAGGACGTACGGCCCGTCCTGTTCGTACTGGCTGGCGATGCTCTCCAGGGAAAAGTCGAGGAAGGCGAGCGTCGCGTCGTCGGCGTTGCTGGCCGTGAGCTGCCGGGTCCGGGTGACGATGTCCAGCGGGTTCTCGTCGTCCTCGCGTGGCGGAGCAGGACTCGTCACCTGCTGGCGCGTGCGCGGTTCCTCGACGCTGTCGTGCGCGGAGTCGCCGTTGTACGCCGTGGAGAACAGCTCGGACACGGGTCTGCCCAGCATGTGCTCCAGAACTCGGCAGGCGTCAGGACGGGGCAGAGTCAGCAACTCCCCGCCGTACCAGCGGTCGAACTGACGTGGAGAGACCTGGAGGGACGCCAGGCGGGGGTCTCGGTCGAGCTCTGCCAGCCGGGCGGCGGCCCGCTCGTACTGGGCGGCGAAAGCCTCGTGCGTCGTCAGGTGCCGTTGCTGGAGCAGCTGCCGAAGCAGCGTTGTCCGTGGCATGGCCCACCCTCCTGGTACGGCGTGCAGGATCGACGCAGGCGCGTGCCGGTAGCGAGGTCGTGGCCTACTCGCCCATCGGTCGGCTGCGGCGCACGCCCGTACCAGCGCGCGCCGCGACTCCTGACAGCATGCCGACGTAACCATCAACTAGGCAATATGTCTGGTGAAGTTGACCCGTATGGGTTGTAGAGGTGTCGCCGGTACGGAGAGACTTCCGGCATGGCCTTGAAGAGAAGCCTGGTCCCGCAGTCGGTGTACCGGCGACAGCTCGCGGCACGGCTGAAGGAACTGCGTGATGCGACCGGACTCACCCTCACCGAGGTCGCCGACCAACTGGAGGTCAACCAGGGGTCGCTGAGCCGGATCGAGAACGGCGAACGCGGTACGACGCCGGTCCTCGTCCGGGCACTGCTGGACTTGTACGGCGTGAAGGATGAGGACCGGCGCGCCGACGTGCTCGACCTCGTGCGAGCGGACAAGGAGCAGCAGAAGCCCTGGTGGCGGAAGTACTCCACAGTGCTCACCCCGACCCGTTACGACGGGTACCTAGCGCTGGAGGCCGGCGCGACGCACCTCGCCAGCTACCAGCCGATGCTCGTGCCGGGGCTGCTCCAGACCGAGGACTACGCCCGTGCCGTGATCTCCCAGATGAGGAAGGACCTGTCCCCGCCGCAGGTCGAGTCTCTGGTCAGGGTCCGCATGGAGCGGCAGAACAGCCGCTTGGGTGGCCAGGCCCCCACCAGACTCTTGGCGATCCTCGACGAAGCCGTGCTGCGCAGGACGGTCGGCTCCGATGCGGTGATGCGCGACCAGATGCGGAAGTTGGCGGAGGCGAGCGAGCGGCCAAACGTCACCGTGCAGCTGTTGCCGTTCTCCCTCGGCGCGCATCCCGGGCTGTACGGCCCGTTCGTCATCCTGACCTTCCCGCCCCCCACGCCGGACCTGGTGTGGCTGGAGAATCCCAAGAACTCCGTGTATTTCGAGTCCCCGGATGACGTGGACAACTACTCAGAGATCTTCGACCAGTTGCGGGACACCGCCCTCGACCCGTCGGAGACCCGCACCCGCATCGCACGCATCAGCAAGGAGCTCGAAGAGTGAGCACGCCCAGCACGGCCGCACCGCACGATGTCGACCTCGCACGCGCGCGCTGGTGGAAGAGCTCGTACAGCGGGGGCGCGAACGACTGCTTGGAAGTTGCCGAATTGGGCGAGCGTGCCGCAGTGCGCGACTCCAAGGACATCAGCCGTGGGCCGTTGTTCTTCCCGAAGACGGCGATGCGCGCGCTGGTTGGCGGAATCGCCAGCGGGGCAATCGGTGAGCGTCGGGGCTGAGCGGAGAACTGTGGCGTGAGGAGGGAGTCGTGACGGTCGTCGTGGGCGCAGGCGTCTCGGGTCTCGCGACCGGCGTGGCGCTGTTAGAAGCCGGGTTCTCCGCGTGGCTGGTGGCCGAGGAGATTCCCGGGCACACGTCGCTCGCGGCTGGCGCGATGTGAGGGCCGTATCTTGCCGAGCCCTGGGCGAAGGTCCGGGAGTGGAGCCTTGCGTCGCTTCGCGTCCTCAGCCGATGACACCTACGGCCTCCCCCCTCCGGACCGGGCCACCGCGAACGCTACGCACCAGGTCAGAACGCCCCGGCATCCGCTGGACACCCAGACGATCATTTGGAAAGCGTGTTGGGCGTCTCATCTTGTTTCTTGACCTCCGCGTGCCGAACGCGGCTCGTGCGCGGAGATCAAAACAACAAGCTCAGGTTCGGCACAACAACAACTACTCACCCGCGAGGTGACTGTCGCTCCACCTGACTGACTATCCGGTCGGCCAAGTCCATGAAGTTCGCGATCGACGGCGCTTCCACGAACAACAACCGTCCGTGGCCGCTGCCATCCCCGAATCCGCACCCGGTGTCGCGAACCAACGGTGTCAGCCAGTGGACGGTCGGGCGCTCCGCTGCGAAGTAGACGATGGGACGTTCAGACCATGAGTGATGGGACAGGTGACTCCGGCAGCTTGCTGCAGTGAAGCAGCCAACGGATGTGAGGGCGTACGAGAGACCCGCGACGCCAAGCTCCAAGGAGCCGAGGAGCGGTTCGGCGTCATAGCCTCCCCCGACAAGTTCGGCTATCTCGCTCTGGGGATGCTCGGCGGCAAAGCCTGCTGGCAGGCAGTCCGGGTCGTTTGCCTCCAAGGCGCTGGCGATTGCCTCGAAGTCAGTGTGAGCTGACGCGGCGAGGTCGACCAGGCTGGCAAGGAGCCGTTCCTCTTTGACCATGGTGACGGCTTCCTCGTGGCTCACGGCGCCGATGTCCCAGACGCCCCGAAAGAAGCCGTACCCCTCTTCATCGATCTCATCCTCGGGGGGCAGACCGAGTGCCACGCCGGCTGGAAACGTGGGGTCAACCTCTATGTCCACAACTGGGATCACGGACAACTCCTAATCGACGAAGGAACCATGCCTCCAATCATGTCTCACAGCGCTGACAGCGGACGGGGAACCGGCGCCCTGTCCATGACGGTCGGAACGGGGCACTCGGTCTAGCGCAACTCCCTACGGTACGGAACTCAGGGGTTGAGCACCGCGCCGTTCGGCGGACTGGAGGACGGTTGAATGGGAACAGGCTCGGATTTCGGCTTCGCGAGCCCAAGCCGCACCTGTACGTCGTCGAAACTGAGGTCCGGCGTCCCGATGCGACCGACGGATCGGCTGTACGCAATCAGCATTGATTCAGAAAAGGGGCTGTCCAGCGTCGCGACCCTCTTCCAACCCCGTGCCTCATCAAGCGATACCGATCTGACGTTCTCGAAGTCGATCACCAGGTCCGGGACGTCGAGATAGCGAGGGAGTGCACGGTAGCGGTTGTCATCGACCCTGAAGGCACGCTGAGCGGGGCCCTTATCCTTGTTGCTCTTGGCGCTCGACAGCCAAGCGGTGATGGGCGGGGACTCAGAGCCGTCCCCGTCGTCGGTGAACACGCGGTCCGCCTTGGCCAGGTGTACGTACTGGACCTTCGCCTTGCGAGGCTTCTCAACCTTCGCGTCCGGATGGTCCTCGTAGAGGTCACACGCTGGGGTGATGACCAGCCACCAACCGCCTTGGGGATCGACGAGGAGGTCGGTCGCCGTGAGGTGGTGGGTCACAGGAGGCATCAGATAGACACGTGCTGCCGCGGACCGCCCTGTTATTGCGACGAGGTCGCCGTCCACGACGCGATCCAGCTCGCGGAGGCCGTTCTCCCTGAGCCAGGCCGCGAGGCGATTGACGATGACGGGAGCGATCTCGTTCGGGTCGGCGGCCGCCATCTCGGTCCAATGCGGTGCAACGACGTCGCGCATGAAATCGCGGACCTGGCGCTCGACCAGACCGGAGATGCGACGCGTCAACGCCGGCACGCCTGAAAGCAGCCCTTCTCGGACCGCAGGGGCGATGTCGTCCAAAGCGTTCTTCGTCACCACACGGATGAGAGGAGGCTTCTCCAAGGCACGCACCTGCTGAGGGACGCCGGTGAAGAAGACCACTGGTACCCACCTGACGCTGGCGATCTTCTTGTAGAGCTCACGTCCGCGTCCTTCTATGTCCGCGGACGGGCTGCCGTCAGCGGCATCCCGGACATCGAGGATGACCAAGTCGAAGTCCTCGTGGTTCAGTCGCTCCTCCGCGCTGGCGAAGTCCTGCTCGACCTCGAACTCGATACCCCCCAGGTCCGTGAGCTCGTCGGTGAGGAGTTCCTGGAGGTCCTCGGTCATCTTGGCGTCGTCATCGACGATGAGTACGCGGTACGCAACGTCCGGCGTCGTCACCCAACTCTCCTTCGCAGTCGTGCCCGAAAACTCGCGCCGGAGAGGGCGCCGGGACTTACCAGCCACAGGTCACCGTCGTAGAAGTCCTTCACGACGCTGCCTGCGATGCTGAGGCCGAGACCGATACCGTCCGGCTTGTCACTGAAGTAGGTGTCGAAGATCAGGTCCTTGATCTCCTCGCGCACCCCGGGCCCGCTGTCGCTGACCGTGATGTCCACCACGTCGGCTTCGCCCTCCTGGGCGCGCTCGGTCTCGATAAGGATCTCGCGTTCCGTCCCGCTGGGCGTCGTTGACAGCCAGTACACCGCGTTGTTCACGAGATTGAGCACGAGCGTCCTGATGTCACCCGGCTCGGCCGTCACCGTCACGTCCTCCCCGCCGATGGTCACGATCACACCGTGCTTGGCGATCTCGGATTCCAGCACGGCGACAGCTTCGGAGATGCTCTGGTGAAGCGAGAGTTCGCGGGGACGCCCACGCTGCCGACCGCTGAGGGGCTCGATGCGGGTGAACAGCCGGTCGAGAGCCCTCTCCTGCGCGGTGAAATCCGTGTGCAGCTCTCCGAGCGCGCCGGATAGGTCCGTGTCGTGGGCCTCGACCTTCCCCGTGATCTTCCTGAGTCGACGAAGGTCGAATGCGATGCGGGCCAGTGCGGTCCGGCCGTCGTGGAGCACGACGTCGACGAGCGTGCCCAGCGTCGCGAGCCGGGAGAACTGGGAGATGATCTCCTGGACCTTGCGCACACCTTCGTTGATCGTCGCCGTGGCTTCCTCGATGGCGCGTCCCAGGACGACATCGTCCGGATACCGTTCGGTGGCGACCTGCCGTAGCGGATCCAAGTTGAAGCTCTGGAAGACTCCGTGGCCTCCCGCTTGGGGCGGGCTGACCAGGAGTTGGCTCCTCGTCTTCACCGCGGATTCCGGGCGGCGCAACTTGTAGCGCTGGATCTCGAGTTTCGAGATCGCCTGCAGTATGACCGTCTTCAGTTCCTCGTACTCCGGACTGTCGATCAGCCCTTCCCGGTGCGACCGGTCCTGGAGGCCCGGGTTCTCGTCCGCCGAGAGGTAGACGAATCCGGCGACCTGATTGTTGGACAGTCGCATCGTCGGGTTGTTGACACGTCGCTGGTCGAACCCGAGCCAGTCGTAGCCCGGTTCGCCGAATGGCTGAACACGGAACCCGTCCCGGTACAGGGCCACGCCACTGTTGTCCCGGATGAGCTTTCGCACCTCGGTGAGGTTCTTCGACCCGGTGTCGATGTGGAAGAGGGGCTCCAGCGCCGACTTCTCCAGGTCCCATACACGGAAGTCCAGCTTCAGTGGTCCGCAGGACGGCCTGTCCGAGTCCTTCCGGAGGTTCTCCTCGACGACCTCCACGGGCTCGTCCCCGCTGGCGTAGATGGCCAGGTGTGCGTTCCCTACGGCGTCCACAGTGCCAACGAGCCGGTAGAGCGGGTGGGCCAATGTCTCGCTGGCAGCCACGAAGCCGGCGTGGTGGCGGAGCGGACCGTCAGGGGTGTCTACGTAGATGGCGAACTCCGGCTGGTCCGGCACCGACAACTCAGCGGGAGGCGGCGGGGGCAGGAGCCGTGACAGGGAGCGCTTGAGGGCCTCGACGGCGTCGGGCCCCCAGGGCATCCGTAGCTTCTCGAGTCGGGCTACGGTTCCGTGACCAACCGACGCGCCGGCCGAAGCTGTCTGGAACCCCCTGACGACCTCGGCGAAGTTCCGCTCCGCCTCGCCGCCCACGGCGAAGACGGACGGCGAGGCTGTGGACCAGGTGACCGGAACCTCGTCCAGGTAGGCGTCACCCTGCGTGAAGTTGCCCCAGTTGATCCGGAGGGTGACCTCTGGCTCGTTGACACGTCGCGTCGTGATGGTGGTGACATGGGCCAAGCGGGCGGCTGCGAACCGACCGATGCCCTTGGCTCCGAGCACACGCCGCCCGCCCGACTCGCTGCGGTGGTTCCGGTGCCTGTGCGGAGTGGCGATCTCCATCCAGGTACCGCGCACCGTGTCCGGGGACATACCGTGCCCGTCGTCCCATACTTCGATCGAGCCTTGGCCCTCCTCGAGCGGTGGGTTGAAGCGGATCAGTACGAGGCTGGCATCAGCGTCGTAGGAGTTCTTCACCAGTTCGGTGAGCGCCACACGCTCGTTGCTGATCAGTTCCTCGCCCAAGGTGCTCATCAACCGCGCGCGCGGCCGGAGATACGCTTCCGTGCCCTCCGAATCCAACTGGGCCCCACTTTCGGTCCGTTCCGGTCCAGCCCTCAGCGCGGCGGGAGGAGGCAGATCCTATCGACGTTGCGGATCACGGCCCGTGCGTAGCCGTGCGGCTGAGGACATCCTTGCTCAGGATTGGCTGAAAACCGCTCCAGAGCGGCGCCAACCAGGGAAATGGCTCACTCGGGTGTGCCTTCTGGCGGGCGGATTCGTTGGGGCATAGCGGGCGGAACGGGATGGTTGTGCGCGAGGCCCCTGATCGAGCTGTCAGTGGCATCCCGTACGATCGATCATTTCAAGGGTGTGCCAGAAACATCATCTCGAAGACACAGTGGGCGAACCTTACCGATCATGAAGCCCGCTGGCGGATCGAGCCAGGTGGATGCCGGGTGTTCGGGAGGCTCGACCTCGTCGGAATTGTTGCTTCCGCGAGCGTGTCCGTGATCTCCTGGTGCTCGTTCGTCTCGTGCGTGTTGGAGGTTGTGCTGTGGAGAAGGGGAAGTACGGCGTACCCCTGGAGCGGAGCGACTACCTTCCGCTCGAACGGCACGAGGAGAGCTGCTCTCCGGAGGACTTCCGGAAATGGCTGAAGACCCACGGTAAGGGCAAGCGGCTCGCCGTCGACCTTTTCTCCGGAGCCGGTGGTCTGAGCTACGGCGTGAAGCAGGCGGGTTGGACGGTCGCGGCTGCCGTCGACTTCGACGAGCGAGCTCTGGAGACCCATGCGGCGAACTTTCCCGGCATGAGTCTCCACATGGACCTCGGTAACCCTGACGAGCGTGACCGCTTGGTTGAGCTCCTGAAGACTGCTGACATCGACCTGATCGCAGGCGGGCCTCCCTGCCAGCCCTTCAGCCGCGCCGGACGCAGCAAGATCCGGGATCTTGTGACGAACCACAAGCGGGACCCGGAAGATCTTCGCAAGGAACTGTGGCGCGCCTACGTGGACGTTGTCACGCGTGTCAGGCCCCGGGCCATCCTCATGGAGAACGTGCCAGACATGGGGCTTGGAGACGACTTCTTCGTGGTGCGCACGATCGAGCAGCACCTGGAGGATCTTGGGTACGCCACGCAGGTCCGCCTTGTCGACGCCTGGCACTACGGTGTTCCGCAGCACCGGAAGCGCCTGATCCTGCTCGCGAGGAACGACGTCGAGCGCTTCGACTGGCAGCCGAAGCAGGACGGCTTCACCAACCTCCGTGAGGCGATCGGCGACCTTCCCGGCCTCGATCCGCAGCCCAGGAAACGCGTCGGCGAACGAGAGATGCCCTACCGCATGCCAGAGGCTCCCTCCGCCTTCGTGGAGATGATGCGTAAGGGCGCCCCGGAGGGGCTTGTCTGGGACCACATGACGCGCCGGGTCCGAGACGACGACTGGAAGATCTTCTCCGAGCACATGGACTCCAAGACCCTGTACTCGGATATTCCGGAGGAGTTCCGTCGCTACAGTGCCGAGAACTTCACGGACAAGTACAAGAAGCTGGCCTGGGGCGAGCGCAGCCGTTCCATCACTGCGCATATCGCCAAGGACGGCTACTGGTACATCCACCCGGACGAGCCCCGAACACTCACTGTGCGTGAGGCGGCCCGGGTGCAGACGTTCCCGGACTGGTTCCGGTTCGCCGGCACCCGTAGCGACGCCTTCCGGCAGATCGGAAACGCGGTGCCACCGCTGCTGGGCAAGGCAGCAGCCGAGGCACTCGCGCCCGTGGAAGGCGTGCAGGCACAGCTCGGAGGACTACAGCCGCATTGGCGGCAGGTCAGGGAGGAGCTGGTGGCCTGGGCCCGGGAGAGGCGGAACGGCGACGACTGGTGCCACCTCCCCGGCGAGCAGATGTCGCAGCTCGCGGCAGCCGTGATTGCGCTTCTCTCCGGCGCCAAACCGTCGGCAGCCCGACTGGACGAGATCCTGAGGGACGTGAGATGGCGCAAGACCCTCACGTCCAAGGCGTTCCAGAACCTCTTGGAAGCGGCCCCCTCCGAGAAGATCAGGACACGGCTGGAACGCCTTGCTCCGCTCGTCGATGACTCAGCCGCCTGGCAGGAGAACAGGCGTCTTGAGATTCCCAAGCACCTCGCCCTCAAGCCGGCCGAAGCGTCGCTCTATCGCCTGCTGGTGGGCGAGGACCTCCTCTGGGTGGGCCAAGGGGCGCTACGCGTTGCCGCACGTCTGAACGACAGCGACGCGGACCGCACGAACAGACTCAGTGACGGCCGGGTCAACCTGGTAAGGCTCGTGGGCGCCGGGGGCGAGGACGCACCGCTCCGCATGGCGGCGCTGCGTCTCATCAGCAACACCGTCTGCAGCGCGCGTGAACCGATGTGCTCCGAATGTCCGCTGAGTAAACACTGCAAGCGGAAGTCCGACGCATCAGACGTCTCAGTGACCACAAAGGGCAACGGGGAATCACAGGTCAGGGAGCGCGGAGAGAGGAAACAGACCTCGACGTAGGGGGAGCGGGCTGGAAGACGGCGATCAAGAGGGCTGCCCTGTGCAGGCTTCGTACACCCTGAGCGCGGCCTGCTCGACATCGGTGCGGATCTCGCACTCCCAAACGCGGACCACGGTCCAGTCCTCTGACTCGGCCGCCTTCGTGTTGCGGCGGTCCCGCGCTCTGTTCGTCTCGATCTTGTCCCTCCACAGCGGGGCGTTCGGGCCTCGGAAGTCCGCAGGCCCGTGTACTGGGCAGCCATGCCAGAAGCACCCGTCGACGAAGACGGCGACGCGGTACCTGGGCAGGACGAAGTCCGCTCTGCAGCGGGCCGCCACCCGGCGCTGAAGTCGGAACCTCAGCCCGAGCCGATGCACGGCGCGTCGCAGAGCGACCTCCGGAGCGGTGTCACGTACGCGCCGCCCGCGCAGGTGACCGCTCTTCTCGGTACTGACCCAACCGGTGCCCGCCGTGTCGCCTCCCGTTGCCATGTTCGTTGTCCCGCCGTCGGCCAATCTGGGCGTAGGGAGGGGTGCCACACTCTTCCCATGCTTAGGGAACCATCTGAACTCCGGATCGACAGCCAGGGCCGGATCGAACTCCCCATGAGCCTGCTCGCGGAGGCGGGCATCGCGCCGGAGGCCGCGCTCATCGCGTTCAGTGACGGAGACGGACGGATCGTGCTCCGCCGCGCCGAGGACGCGATGAGGGACCTGATCGAGCGGGGGCAGCTCTGACCGTCGGTGGGGTGTCGTCTACGCCCCGGGGGTGAACCCGAGGGACAGGGCCTCGTTGCGAGCGTGCAGGGCCTGCACCGCCTGCGGCTCGGGGACCTCTTGGTCGAGTTCGAGACGCCTTCCGACGTACTGGGCCAGCTGACGCTGTGCGGGTACGAGGTTGTGGGTCTCCTTGGCCCACCGCTCGAGCGCGTACCACTCGTCCGCGGGGACCATCGTCACCTCATCCCTGGCCCCTTCGTCTCCTTCGGTGCCGCCCGCCAGCGCCTCCTCGTCCAAGGGATGCTCGCGGAGCTCCGACTGCAGGTCGCGGGGGACGGTCCAGCGAACCCTGGAGACCGCGTCCCAACAGCTGGGCTTCTTGGCCCATTCGCCGACGTGGTTACCTTCGCGTGGATTGGTCACCACCGCCATGACCCGGGGGCACAGATCGTCGATCGCGTCTTCGAGAGCCGGCGAGATCCGCTGTTCACGCCAGATCCGGTCGAGGTCGATGCGCCGATCCGTGGCGAGGGACAGGCGTGCCACCGTGTAGGTCGTGATCATGCTCTTGTAACTGCCTGCCTCGTGGGTCGCCGCGATGCGGTCGACCGCTTTGAACAGAACAGCCATCGCGATCACGCGTTGGCAGTACTGCACGTCGACGTGAGGGGGCGCCTCGTCGATGCGGACCATGAACGCCGCAAAATTCTTCTGCGCTCCACGACTGACCTGGAACGGAAGGTGATTCCAGGAGTTGACGTACTTGGCGAGGTCCGCCTTCGTGAACTTCTGCCTCGTAGGGTTGAGCTTCTTGAAGGTGCGCTGCTTCGCAGGGGTCCGGGCCTTGGCCACCTCGTCGGTGTACTGGCCGCGTGCACGCTCGTAGAACCAGTGAGTCTCCTGACCGCTCCCGTCGGTCGCCGACGCCCAAAGGGATCGCGTGATCCGCTGGACGGCCACGTGGTACTCGTGATTCGAACTGAAGTCGACCAGCGTCACCCGGTTCTGTGTGTTCGAGTACTCGGAGATCATCGGGACGATCTCCGCGAGCCGCTCGGGGGACACCTCCGTCAGTTTCATCTGTACCGACACATGCGAGAGATCCGCCTTGTCGCGGCTCTGCGCGTAGTGCAGCGACGCCGTCGTCTGGCCACCGTTCACCACTTGGAGTCCGTGAACACGGGAAATGCCTGTCGGCTGTCCGTCCGGGCCGTGCACGAAGTCGACCTGCGAGGCGGTCGCCGTGATGCCGTTGTTGTACGCCAGGAACCTGCCGGGCGCACTCAGGAGCGTCTCCCTGATTCCCCGGTTCACCGAGCCACGGGCCTGCAGGAACGAGCGGACGTTGAGTTCGAGGAGTCGGGTGCCGTACTCCCCGTACAGCTCGGCCAGTCTCCGCCCCGGGATGACCGCCATGGCCACCGAGTGGTCCGACTCGCTGCTGGGCGCGGAGACGCACGGCAGCGGAGGTTCGAAGGAGACCACGATGGGCTCGCTGATGCTGCCGGACGTCGCATGGCGGTGCAGTCGCGCCAGGTCCCACACCTCGTGGGTCACGGGGAGACCGTCGAAGTCGGTGGGCGGAACCACGGTGCTGGTGCCGACACGGTTGCTGAGGAGGAAGAGCCGGATCCTCTGTACCTCGGTGAGGGCCTTCTCGACCGCCGCGCACATGTCGTAGACGTCGAACGATTCGTCGATGTGCTGACGCAGCCCGTCCCGGCACCGTTTTACGAACGTCAGCAGCCGCTTGAAGGCCGTCTCGGTCTGGCTCTTCGTGAGCTTGGACTCCGAGGGGCCCAGGGTGAAGTCCGTGACGAACAGGTCGAGGCACTCCCCGGACTCCCCGATGCCGTATCCGTGGACCAGATGCCCTTGCGCCTTGTGGTAAGCGGTGAAGGTGTTGGAAGCGATGCCCGCCTGCTCCAGGTCTTCGAAGACTCGGCGGGTGAACGCCTCCGCGGGGTTGGTTCCCTCAGCGTCGGCGGTCGCCTGGACATCTGCCACGAGATCGCGGGAGTACTCGGACAGGTCGAGCTCAGGCATGCAAGCCCCCGATCAATTCGGTCACCTCGTCAGTCGTGGCGCGGTACTGATCCAGCCCCGAGGTACTCACGTGGTAAGTGCACTCGCCGACACCTGCGGCGAGATCCGCTTCGACGATTCTCGGAAAATCCCCCCGCACATGCCAGAAGTGCAGGTCGCGAAGGGTGTAGCGGGGCTCGTCGTACATGTCTCGCTGTCCGGGAAGGTATCCGGCTTGGACGAGACGCCCATCGAACTGAGCCCGGTCAGCGGAGCTGGTGAGCCGCTCGCGTATACGTTCGACCAGCCGGTTCAGGCTCTCACCCGATCCACCACGCCGTTCGTCGAGCATCGCCAGTGCCAGCAGCAGCGAGGGCGTGCCGGTGCCGTCCAGCTGCCGCTCGCTGGCGATACGGATGCTACGCGGACGCTTGGCGGTGCTGGCCTTCGCCTCGATCGCCACCTCGGATAGCTGGAAGTCCTGGTTGGCTCCGCTCGGACCAGTCCACGCCTCCACGGCATCAGCCGGGTCGACGGCGGGCAGGACGTGCTCTCGGAGTACGAGGAGCTCGCCCACGAGGCCGCGGCGCGCCTCGGGAGCCAGGCCGTCCCTACCTACGGAGCGAAGGAGGTCCTGCCACCGCTCGAACCTGTCCACGGCGGCGGTCAGGGCGGCAGCGGCCTCGGGGGCGTCCCTGACGGTGTCGGCAACGTCGGTGACGAGCGGGTTGAAAACCTCACGCAGTTCGTTCGCGGTCAGGACCACCTGGAGTTCGTACTCGAGCCGCGACACCGCGCTCAGGTTCATCTCCAGTCCGGCCGCACGCGGCAGCCGCCCCACCGAGCGCACGATGTGGTCCGCGGAGCGGGCGTCGGTCCTGAGGACCAACATGCGTTGGTGACCAGGGTGGGTGACGGACAGGAAGACGTCCAGAGGAGCGTTCGGGTGCAGCCGAAGCCGGGACCTACCGGGCGTGCTCTGGGGGGTCTCCAGGTCACGCCACTCGGCCTCGGTGACGGTCACTCCCCGCCCTCCTCGTCGTCGAAGGCGTCGAGGCCCTCCTGCTGCCAGATGGTGTTGACGACGTACTCCGTGTCGGACTGGTGCTCGGAGCGGGGGAAGCTCACCTTGAAGCCCACCAGAGGCGGCTCTGCCTCACCGTCCGGAGAGGCCGCCGGCCGCTCGATCAGGTAGATCAGCAGCAGGGCCTGGTCGGGCCTCCTCTGCCAGCGCAGGTGCTCGCCCGAGGGGGTCTGGGGAACCTTCTCCTTCTTCTTCATCGCCGCGGCCATCTGCGTGGCGTCGAGAGCGGCCTTCACCTGGGCCGGTTCGAGGTCGAGGTACTCGTCAGGCGGGCTGAGTACCCGGCGGATCGTGTAGCGCCCCTCCGTCCTGAAACCGGGGTTGATCGCCGCGCGGGTCACCGGCCCGATGGTGTGTCCGGCGACGTTCTGCGGATCCTGTGCCGCGGACTTGCCGACCAGGTGCACCGTCCACTCAGGCAGTTCGCCCACTGCCACGCACTGGTCGATGTACTTCGCGATGAACCTGGGACGGACGCGCTGCGCCATGCGGTCGGTCTCGTAGCTGGAGAGGAAGTCGGCGATCACCTCGGAAGGCACTGACTTCCACGCGACATTGCCGCCCGGAACCTTCGACTCGGCCGCCGCGACGCCGTCGAGCCGCTGGACGAAGTCCTCGAGTGCCTTGAGGTTTTGGTCAACGGTCTTCTGAGCAAGGTTGAAGATCACGGTCTCCGGGCCCTCGCCGGAGTAACTGAGCATGACCTTCGTACCCTGGCGCATCTTGTTGGTGGCTGTGATCGCGAGGCCGAGCGAGGAGGCACGTACCTTCAGCCCGAAGTTCCTTGGGGTGAGGTTGAGCGCGGCCATTTCCTCCACCTCACGGCGAAGTTCGTCGGTCGCGGCGGTCACCTCGACGTACTTGGCCTGGAGGTCGGACGTCGTGTAGAGACGGCACAGGTCCTCGTACCCCGGGCGGAATCCGAACCACCGGCCCATCTGCAGCAGGGTGTCGTAGGTGTTGGACGTACGCAGGTAGTAGCTGACGGTCAGCCCTTCCAGAGTGAGTCCTCGGGAGAGTTTCTGACCTCCGATGGCGATGACGGAGAGACCGGTCCTACGGTGCTCGTAGTAGTCGAGAGCGTCACGTGAGGCGCCGTTCACCGTCTTGACCACGATCTTGCGCAGGGCCGGCATGACCTGTGGGGCCACCTCCTCCCAGGTCAAGGGCTCGGCCTCGTCCGCGGGGAAGTGGTCCGTGGTGGGGACGAAGTCGCGCTCCCACAGGGCTCGGAGCTCTGCCATCCGCTCCGGAGCCTGCCCGTACCGGTCACGGAGCGAGTCCACGAGAAGGCCCAGATGGTCGGCCACTTGGTCACGAACGATCCCCTGGACCGCGGTGAAGCGGGTGACGTGCACCAGCATGGAGTTGTGCACCTTCGTCTGCCCCCGCGCCCTGCGAGCGGCACACGAGAGCACGAACGAGGCGATCGCCTCACGCAGGGACTGGGGTAGGTCGTCGGACGGGACGAAGGCGGACTTGTGCTTGCTCGGAACCCAGCTCTCGTCGTCGTCCACGGGACGCACGAGCGGCAACGGGGGCACGTCGTCCTCGTCGTCGTTGTCGACCTGGAGTCCGAAGACCCGCTCCGGACCGAGGTAGTTGGACGGTGAGGGCAGCGTCCGGATGAAGCTGTCGGGGAAGAGGTCGGCGCCGAGGGCGGCGTGATCCACATCGGGATCGATGTAGATGTTGGCGTACGGCGTCGCGGTGTACCCGACGTAGGCCGACTTCTCGAAACTCTGCATGAGGTCTCGGATCGCGGCGTTGGTCTTCGTCGGATCCGCGTCAGGGTCCCGCTTGGTGTTGATGGAGGCGTTGTCGGCCTCGTCGTCGATGACGAAGAGCGGGATGTCACGCACGACCTTGCGGCCGGTCTCATCCTCGGCGCCTTGTACCTCCGTCACCCACGTACGGAGGTACTCGAGGATCTTCCAGTGCTTCTTCACGACGAGGACGACCGGGAACCGGCCGAGGGGGAAGTTGACCGCGTTGGCCGCCTGACGACCGAAGTCGCCCTTCTCGGAGCTGTTCGTGGGCGACGCGATGTCGAGCCTCTTGGCGCCGGGCATCCGCCCAGCACCCATGAGACGGGACTTCCCGTTCTGGTTGGACCGCTGCTGGTGCTGTGTGTCGAAACCCAGGAGGCCCTCGTCGACACGCAGCTGCGTCTGGCTGCGGAGGTCGTTGTGGATTCCGGCCAGGACCACCACGAACTGGTATCCCGCGTCCACGGCCTTCGCGGCGAGCCCGATGTACTGCCCTGTCTTGCCCGACTGAACCTGACCGATCACAAGGCCGGTACGGCGCCAGGAGCCGATGCGGCGCGGGTCCTCCAGCTGGCTCAGGACCTCGTCCGTGCTCTGGTCCAGCCGACGCACGACTACCGGGGGCAGGCTACGGACGTCCTCGAGGTAGCGACGGTAGCGCTCCCAGAAGTCCCATTCGCGGTCGTTCTTCGCCTCCGGCAGCCACGGCTCGTGTCCCCTGTCGCTCTCCAGACCGGAGGAGCCCTCCTGGAAAACAGCGGTTATGGCCTCGATCTCCTTGGCCAGCTGGTCTCGATCGACAACCTCCCCTTGGCCGGCCAACATCCCGAAGATGACGGTGACGGCGTTCTGCACCTCTTCCGGAGTCGGCTGACGGTCCTGGGACAGCAGTGCGAGAACCAGGCGCCTGGCTTTGGCAAGGGACTCGAAGGAGTCCTCAGGGGTGGAACTCACAGCTGACCTCCAGCTGAACGGGGACGGTATCGGGCAGGGTAGGGGTGACTACTGACAACGGGCTCACCCGCTCCAGAAGCCCTGCATTTGGTCGAAGGGGGGCATGGTCCGGAGTCGCTCCCGGGCAGCTGCGGGCGAACGACCGTCGGAGACCATCGCCTCGTAGATCCGTTGTGCGACCTCCGTCGCGCCGGCGTCGGCAGGTCCCGGACCGCCGAAGGGCTCGGGGTCGTCACTGGTGTCCGTCTCATGCATCACACGGAGGGCCGTAACCGGCACGGTCTCCTCCAACAGGCGGATTAGGGCTCGCACGTCTTCTGCACTGGCGCCGCCGGGGCGTAGCGCCGCCCTCACCAAGGGGTGACCACGGTTGATCCTGCAGGTGACCTGGTCACTCGCACGGCGGACGTTCCACGCGTAGAGGAGTGGGTCACCGTGCGTTCGCGCCGCGATCTGCCCGCGGTGGCGCAGCACGTCGGCGGCTCTCCTCCGAGCCTGCAGAGCGATCCGGCGGAGGTGGGGACGCAGGCCGACGGGCGGCACAACGCTGGACTTACGGACGTCGACGCCCCACTCGACGTCCGTCTCGGCGGGGATGTCCACGGCGATCCGTGCCAGGTTGTACTTCTCCTCGCGGCGTACACCGCGCTGGCCAAGCCAGTCGCCAGCCAGGATCAGACGGTCCCGCCGGTACACGTAGAACCCCTGCTGGTCGAGCCAACCGCGTGGGCCGCCGGCCTTCTCGTACTCGGTAGGCGTGAGCCGCTGCGCGCTGGGGAGGACGAACGCCTCCACTCGTACGGAGCCGGTGCCAAGCGGAAGTTGCTCCACAGGGAGGGGCTGAACGGAAGGGTGACCGGAGAGGAAGGGGTCCCAGGGCTCGACCGGGCTACCGGAGACACGCATGGTGCGGCGTCGACTGCCCGTCAGGAAACGGGCGAAGACCATACCCAAGTGCGACTCCGCGCGGGCGGCCTCTGCGTAGAACTGCTTCTGGGTCCGCTCGTCGTCCTCGGTCACGCCGTCGACGTGGTATCCGTTTAGCCGCTGCCACAAAACGACCGTGCCGTGGTCAGCCCTACCGCGGATCCTGTCAAGCAGGTCCGCCGTCGCCTCGTCCGCGCCGTGCAACAGCCTCCACTCACCGAACTTCTCAACGACGTCGAGATCCCACGTGCGTACGTGCCACTCTCCGGAGACAGCGGTCGCGACGGTGAGCTGACGGGCCTGGGAGAACGACGCGGACTTGAGTCCGACGCCGAAGCGCCCCAGGTCTGTGGCGGTACGCGGTGTGGTGGGACCGCGCGCAGCCACGGTCATGGCGGTCACGAGCTCGCCCGCGCTCATCCCTTCGCCGTTGTCGACAACAGCGATCCACGAGTCCTGTCCAGCCCATGTGAACTCGATGTCGATGTTGGCTGCCTTCGCGGAGATGCTGTTGTCCACGAGATCCGCGATGGCGGCGGGCAGTGAATAGCCGAGAGAGCTGAGCGAGGCGACCATGCCTGCAGGTTCAGGGGCTGCGATGTCGTATTTCATGCCCAGTTCCAGTCCTGCTCCCCGTTGCAACCCCTTGCCGACGTGTGGTGTCCGAGCGATCCATGGAGCTGAGAACCGAGACGTTCTTCTGGACGTCTCCTAAGTAGCTCTGCTCTCATCCCCCGGGCCAACTCCCCACCTACGCAAGATGGTAGTTGAGCCTGGCCAGCAAGGTCGGTGCGTCGGCTGGTCTACATCGCTTTCCCGCACCGGCGTAGTCTGCGGGGGTGCTCCACGAAGTCACCGAGGATGGCGGGCTGGGCTTCTGCCATCACGTCCTTCCGGGTCTGCTGCCACCCGGCTACCACGGTCCGTTGGTCGTCGCCGTCGACTCGAACGTCCTGATCGACCTCCAGCAGCATGGGGCTGCGCTCATGAACGATGAGCCGCTGCCCGATCGAGTTGCGGCGGACGTCGCCTACGCCGACGAGCTGTCCGGCCTCGCGGACCTTCTCAACCTGTGGCTGTTGCGCGACATTCGATTCGTGGTGACCCCCCGATCGAAGACCGACGCCAAGAAGGTCACCGAGCGCTTCCTGGAACGCAGGCTCCCGTCGATCAACGCGCTAGCGGACAGCTTGGCGTTCCAGGTGGGAAACTGGTCCGTGCCTGCGCCGTCGCACGGACCGTTGCCCACTCCCGTTGGTGAAGTGACCGGCCCTCCTCATGGCGCCGACCGCGACTTGGTACTTGAGGCTCAGGCCGTTGGCGCTCACGTTTTCCTCACCCGTGACCGGCTCGTCTTGGAACGTACGGAGCTCGCCGGGCCCCCGATGGCTCTGCTCCCGCCCCAGAGGTTGGCGGCCGAGCTCCTTGCCGCTGGCGTCCAATCGCTCCTCGGGGGCACGTGCGACGGCCACGGGTGCCCGTACCGTGACTGGGGGCTCCCCGCCCCAGATATGGGCAAGTGGGGCGGGCTCCTCTCCGTGCTGGAGTAGAGCTTGCCGGGGACCAAGAGAATCGAGGCTGGCGGCGGCATTCACGGGGCGAATACGGCGTGACTCCTCCCCCTCGTTCACGAGGGGGAGGAGTCACCTGGGAGCCAACCCGCCCCCAAGCCCCGTCCAGACAGCCCGAGACCACTCCACTCCAACGCCCTGAGCAGGCAAAACGCCAAACCGCCCGGCATCAATCCCGCCCGAACCTCATTCGGGACGAAGAGGGCGTGAGTTCAGGACGCCAGGTGTCGCAGCCGACTGGCAGCCTCGTCGAGAACGTCGTCCCTCTTGCAGAAGGTGAAGCGCACCTGGCTGCGGCCGGCGTCGGGGTCGTCGTAGAAGACGGAGTTGGGGATGGCGACGACGCCGCAGCGTTCGGGGAGGGTGCGGCAGAAGGCGTAGGCGTCCTTCTCGCCGAAGGGGGTGATGTCGGTGGTGATGAAGTACGTGCCCTGGGGTTGGTAGACCTCGAACCCGGCGGCGCGGAGGCCGTTGCCGAGCAGGTCGCGCTTGCGGCGGAGGTCGGCGTGGAAGCCGTCGAAGTACGAGTCCGGCAGGCGCAGCGCCTCGGCGATCGCGTACTGGAAGGGGCCCGCACTGACGTAAGTCAGGTACTGCTTGGCCGTCCGGACGGCGGAGACGAGCGGGCCGTCAGCCATGACCCAGCCAACTTTCCAACCGGTGAAGGAGAAGGTCTTGCCGGCGGAGGAGATGGAGACGGTGCGCTCACGCATGCCCGGCAGGGCCGCGATGGGGCGGTGCGTGCCTTCGTAGACCAAGTGCTCGTACACCTCGTCGGTGACCACGAGCAGGTCGTGTTCGACGGCGAGTGCGGCGATGGCACTCTGCTCTTCGGCGGTGAGGACCATCCCGGTCGGATTGTGGGGGGTGTTGAGGAGAAGGAGGCGGGTCCGCGGGGTGATCTTGGCCCGTAGTTCGTCCAGGTCCGGGCGGAAGGACGGGGCGCGCAGGGTGAGCGGTACGCGCTTCGCGCCGGCCATCGCGATGCAGGCCGCGTAGGAGTCGTAGAAGGGCTCGAAGGCGATCACCTCGTCTCCCGGTTCGAGGAGGGCGAGCATGGCTGCGGCGATCGCCTCGGTTGCCCCTGCGGTGACCAGGACTTCTGTGTCGGGGTCGAGGCTCAGGTCGTAGAAACGTCGCTGGTGGTCGGCGATCGCCTGGCGCAGCTCCGGGATGCCCGGTCCCGGCGGGTACTGATTGCCGCGTCCGTCCCGTAGCGCTCGTACGGCCGCTTCCCGTACTGACTCCGGCCCGTCCGTGTCCGGGAAGCCCTGGCCCAAGTTGATCGCGCCCGTCGCTGTAGCCAGTGCCGACATCTCCGCGAAGATCGTCGTCCCGAGTCCGTCCAGCCTGCGGTTCAGCAGCGGCCTGCCGCTCATGTCTCCACCGTCCTCACCCGGGTATCCGTCGATCCTTCGGAGACCATCCTGGCCGATGCCCGGCAAGGCGTTCACGCGACCAGCGTCCAATAGGCAGGTGAAAATGCCTTGACCCAGCCCACCTTCCACCCGGTGAACGAGAACGTCTTGCCCGCCGACCCGATGGTGACCGTCCGCTCCCGCATCCCCGGGAACGACGCCAGCGGCAGGTGCTCGGCGTCGTCGAAGACCAGGTGCTCGTAGACCTCGTCCGTCACCACCAGCAGGTCCCGCTCCACCGCCAGCTCGGCGATCGCCGTCAGCTCCTCGCGGGTGAGGACCGTCCCGGTCGGGTTGTGCGGCGTGTTGATCAGCAGCAGCCGCGTCCGGTCGGTGACGGCGTCCCGCAGCTCGTCCAGGTCCAGCCGGAACCGCCGGCCCCCGCCCACGTCGCCCGAC